>JAJFFD010000073.1 GCA_021776805.1 Planctomycetota bacterium | reverse complement strand
TCGACAACGAACAATCTAGTGGAATCGATATCGGTGTTGGCCACCAGTAAGTTGCCGCCGGGCAACCGGACGGGCCTACTTACCGCGCCGGGCAACCCCGGGATATCCAGGCGCGTCACATCGCTGCTCCCGCCAAAGGCGCTTGCTCCCATAAGTCCCGCTAGCAGAAGCGCCCCGATAAGTCCGCCCGCAAGTACCCCGTTCTTCTTCATTCGGGAGCGGCCCCATTGATCCGGCTTGGCAAGTAGTTCATGACGTCCGAAGCCTTATTCTACCAGACAAGGGCCCAGCTACTGCCAGGCAGACGTCGCCACGAGGAAGTCCTGCCGCACGCTGCGAACGCGGGCGTGCTGGCGAGCCAGCCGTATTGCAGCTTCGACACGGACGTGGGCTCCTGTTCTGAGTTGGTCGGAACCGGCGGATGGGTCAAAGGGGGAAGGCCCGGGAAATGGGGAAGGATGGTGGCGTGCGACGGAACCCGCAAAGGCTTCGAGGCCAAGTTGATCGAGCTGGGGGTCAAGTTCAGGGCCAATCAGGCCTCAACCGGCAAGATGAACGGTTACTCGTTCTCGCTCGAGGGATGGACCGACGCCGGCGGCGAGCAGGTGTGGCTGCAGTCGAGCAAGATCCACAAGCAGCTGCGGTGGAGCCAGCTGGAGGCCGACCTAGCTGAACGCCGGCAGGAGCTGAAAGCTCTAACCGCCTGGTACAAAAGGCCCGCCCCACCGCTGCCGGCCCCCTACAAGGGCGACTACCGGGCCCGGGGGAACTGGCAGGCCTACAGCGATTTTCAGAGCCGAAAGCTGAGAGAGCTAAGACAAGAGCAGGAGCAACAACTGAGCTATCAAAGCGCCAGCAAGCTCGTCGCCATGTCCTACCCAGGCAGCGTTGAGGGTGCAATCGCCGCAGCCAGAGCGCAGCCTCGATCCAACGAGCTCAGCCATTACTCGATGAAGGACATGCTGGAGGCGGCCAAGCGGGCTGAGAACACCGGCCAGCCCGACTCCGGCCGCCCCTGCACCCCGCCCCCGACGCCTGGCCGGGGCCGGGGGCGCTGATACCGCCGGTATCGGTGGGCGGTTGACCGAGAGGCTGATTAGTCAAGCTAAAGCCCCACGGGCCTCGACAATCGCGCGTCCTGAGCGATTTGAGAGACGGCTTTTGCGCCCGAAACCCCTTGTCGAATCAGGCCGTCCTTCTCTCCGCTGCGAAATGGTGGGTCGCTACGTCCCGCCGTCAAGCACCTGGCGGCTCCTTAAAACGCTTCGCATTTACCGCCGCCAAAGCTTGGTGCTTGACGGGACGTGGCCCGGCATGCCTGCGCTGTCCTATCTGCAGCGATCGGAGAGAAGTAATAGCGCCGAGACAACTTAGGGAGCTGTGACCCGCGGTCGGTAGTTGGGAGAGGTACTGACCGCTGAAGAGGGATTCCCCCGGGCCTCTGGGTAAGCCGACGAAGGGGCTTTCAAAAAGGTGCATCCACAGCAAGAGCTGATACCGCAGGTACCAACCACTTCATAAGTCGGGCCGATGGACCCAGTGGACTCGTCCTCGCCTGACCCAGAAATGGCAACGCCGCCCGGGGCGGTCAACGTCGACAGAAGGACTGATCGAAGGGCTTTTTGTTCCAGAAAGCCGCCAGATCTGGGTGCCAGGGTTGGCAATATTGAGATTGATGATGTGGCCGGTACCGCAGGGGCACGCTAGAACGGCCCACTTCGGAGGAGACCCGATGGCGATGATCCGGCGCCTAGGGATGATCAACGGCAAATTTTGCCGAGAATCGACGACCTGGACAGCGCACAGGCGAGGACGGCGACCGAGTGGCTTTCGTCGCCACCAATCGACGAAGCGAGCTATCAACTCGTCCATGTGAGGTCGAGGTAGGGCTGAGCGACGCCTTGCCCCCAAGACGCCGGAGTTCCACAAAAGCATTCTTCGCGAGAGGCCCGGCGGTTCAGGCGGATTGAGCGCCCATGTAACTGAAGCAGAATCTCCGTGGGTTCCGCCGGCGCCAAACCGAAGAGGCGGTGGAGCAGTTCGGTCGCCGCCAACGAAGCGATCAGGGAGGTGTAGGTGACCACCGAGGGCTGCGGTTCCTCTAGCTCGGGTACGTAGCCCTGCTCGGCCAGCCGCCGGCGCTCCTGCGGGTCGAGGTGTTCGACATGCGCCATCTGCAGGTCAATCCGGCCCCGGCAAAGCAGGCAAGCTGCGCCAGGCGACAGCCAGGTCAGCCGACCGTCGATCCCTGTAATGAGGTCGTCGGTGCTTGAGACGAGCACGGCCACGTCGATGACAGGGGCCAGGTGCCAATATGCCCAGCGGTTCAAAACGACCCGGGCGCCATGGCCATCGACGCAACAAAAGACAATGTCGCAGTGCCGCAGCTCGTTTGCGACCGACTCCGTCCTTAAGTTGCCGCAGATGGGGCGAAGGTTGGTCCCCAGCCCGATGCGGCCGGCAAGATCAAAGGCGACCTCAACCTTAGGTCGGCCGACGTCGGCCAAGCCCGAACCGTAGCCCCGGGCCACGGTGGAGCGGGTGATCTGATCGTCATCAATGACGACTATCTCGCCCACCCCCACCCAGACCAGTTGTTCGAGGATCGGAGAGCCAGTGCCGCCCGCACCGACTACTCCCACCCGCAGCCCGGAAAGGACCCGCTGCCCCACTTCCCCAAGGGCCCGTACCTGTCGATCGTGGGTCTGGTCCGCGCCTAGAGTGTCGCCGTCGAGGCGGTAGATAGTAAGGCGGTCCCCTACAACCCGGATCGAGGTTACCTCCAGCGCCGGGCCATCCTTGCGCCGCAATCTGGCCGCATATCCCGGATCGTGCCCACCAGCCAGGACGAGCGAGCCGTAGAGCCTGGCGCCGGTCAGGTCGATGAAAGCCTCGACCAGGTCATCGTCGACCCGGTCGTCCCAGGTGGAGAAGTGGGGATACCCACCCGGGTGGGTGTGGACGAAGATCGCCATCTCCTGGTTCGCAGCACCCCGGCGAACGGCCGGCACCCAACCCGAGGAACGCAGCGTTAGTCCGTCCGGCCGTTGAACCTCATACGCTGAGGCTGCGGCCCGCTCGACGGTTCGGATGAGAACGGTGACCCCCTGGTCATCGTCGATCACCCGCCCGGTCAGGATGCCGGCCACCTCGTTTGGATCCTCGAGCCAGGAATTAAGGTCTGACCAGATGGGTTGGGGAAACGCCAGCGTGACCTCGCTCATGCCGCCCGTCCGGAGGCTTGGTCGAGGCAGCGCCTTATATAGGCAAGGTAGGTGCCCAGGTTGTCGATACCTGGCCGCCACTGAGCCCCTATGTGGCGACTCCAGCGTTGCCAAGTGCGCCCTCCGACATGCTGTTCGATTGACTCGGTCCCGAGGATCGGTGAGCCGCCCGGGCCCTTGACGGCGGGATCGAGCCAGAACATGTCCGGCCCGACGTCGGGGAACCCAGGGGGAAGCCGAAGCAACATGTCGGCGACCCTGGGCTCTAGGCCGGCCGGAAGAGGAAAGCCGGCGATCACGACCGCCAGGAAAAACCCGTCGCTGGCTACCTCGTAGGTCAGGTCAAGCTCGTCCAGGACGGCTTGGTCATCTGGGCGCAGGGCCACGACTTGCTCCAGGATTGATCACGCGGGGCACGGTGAAAAAGCGCATCTGGGGCCGCAGCTCGATAGTGGTCGAGTCCTCGACAAGGTCGTCGAGACTGCCCTCCAGGTCGAGCCACAGGTCCCGGTCGGCGCCGATCGGCGGAGTGACCAGGTTTCGGATCTCCACGCCGGTCGCATCGCCCTTAGGCGCGTGGACCTTCTTGCCGTCAATCAGGATCGGCACCTTTCCAGGTGCCTCGGGTTTTGCTGCCTTCTCATCCATCTATTCCTCCTCGGATAGTTGCCATTAAGCATACATGAATACATCCGTCTTGCATTCACGATATTGCAGATGTACGCTTACAAGTCGATACCTTGCCTAGGAGGAGACATGCCCAACACGAAGGTCACAACGATCCGACAACCAGCCAACCAGGCCGACGAGCTCGAGTTCGTGGCCCGTGTCGACGGCGTCCCGGTCTCTGAGGCGATTCGAGATGCCATCAATGCACATATACAGGCACGTCGAGACGACCCGGCCTTTCAGCAGCGACTCCGGGAGCGGATCGAAGCTGATCGGGACATATTGAAAAGACTGGCGGAATAAGGACATGGTCGAGTACCTCGGTCTGGCTGACTTTCTTTTGATCGCTGAGGCGGTCTTAGAGGAGCCTGCCGAGGTGCTCTACCACTCCACCAATCTCAACCTCGCTGATTCGGCTCTTCAAGCCCCGGCCGCCTCATTTCGAGGCTCCGATCTCTACCCGACGTTCTCACGCAAGGCCGCAGCACTCTGCTTTCGGCTGTGTAACAACCATCCCTTGGTCGATGGCAACAAGCGAGTGGCGTACGAAGCACTCCGCGAGTTTGTCGCCCGTAACGGATACAACTGGAGTGATCCCGTTAACGACGGCCCCGATGGAGATGAAACGGTGAAGGTGATGTGGGGAGTTGCGGGCGGGAGTATTAGTGAGCCAGAGCTTGCCGCATGGATTGCCGAACGGATTGGAGAGGACTGGTGAGCGCATCAGAGTTCGAGATGCCGGCAACGGCCTTCCTGGCCGGCAAAACTTTGCCTGAGATCTATCTCGCATCCCCGGTCACCGGCTTGGACATGGACTCCCTCCGGCACATCAAAAGCGACATCGCCCACGTAAAGAGCGCAATTGGACGGGCCACCGGGTTGGACCGGATAGAGTCCGAGTGCTGGCCCGTTAGCGTCTATGTGCCGGCCGAACATACTTCGCCGAGGTTGGACCATGGACTATCTGACCGGGAGATCTATAAGCGAAACCTAAGCAAGGTTCACGACGCTGACGCCCTGATCGTAATCGCCGAGAACGGAGGCAGCGCCGGAGTCGGCCAGGAGGTTGAGTGGGCCATCCGGCTGGGGATCCCAATCGCCTTTCTCACGGCGGGCGACGTGAGCCGCCAAATAGCCGGCGTGCCGGCCCTCATTTCTGCTCAGTCCTACAACCGGGACCCGTCAACGTTGATGGCCCAGGTCGAGAACTTTCTACGGCTGTGGAAGCCGATGATCCTCGATGGGCCCCGGCGACGAGCTTCGCGCACCCTACGGTATGAGCCGATCACCCTTCGCTTACGGGGAGCATGGCAAACCTGCCGGAATCCTACTGATGTTGCAGCACAGGTTCGGGTCAACCTCGATTACCTTGAGCTGGCGCTGTCCGATGCCAGGTACGTTGCTACCATGCCGACCGAAACCCTGATCGAGCTGGCTCATCACCTAGGTGTTTCGTTGACAGCTCTCGATAAACACCCATCGTTTACGCTGCCTGCAGCTCTGCTTCGATCGCTCATGGTCGCCGCAGCAGAGGATGCTTGGAGCGATCGCTTGATCACGACCCTACTTTACGAGGGGCGAGCTGCCCTTGATCGGGGAGATCCGGTTGATCTAGAGACGCTCGCAGGCTGGCGACAGCTGCGTCAAAGACTTACCTGACTCCCCAGCCAGCTTGCTGGTGTTCGGAGAGGCTACGCATGCTGATCGTCGTTTTTCGCCCCAACGCTTAAGTGCCGATACACGGTGGCCTTGCTTACGCCGATGGTCTTGGCAATGGCATCAACCGTGTACTCCTTCTTGTCGTACATCTCACGTGCCAGCCCTCGCTTGGTGGGGGTCATGGTTGAAGGCCGGCCGCCCTTACGCCCCCGAGCCCGCGCGGCTGCAAGGCCGGCATAGGTTCGCTCTCGGATCATGTCCCGCTCGAACTCCGCCAGGGCCCCGAACACGTGGAATACCAGCTTGCCTCCGGGGGTGGTTGTGTCGATGTTTTCCTGAAGAGAGCGGAAGCCCACTCCCCTACTCTGCAACTCGCTCACAACGTCGATCAGGTGCCGGAGAGACCGGCCGAGGCGGTCGAGCTTCCAGACGACCAGGGTGTTGCCGGGTTGCAGCTGTTCGAGGAGCTTCCTTAGCTCGGGACGGCCGTCGAGGACTCCACTCGCCTGGTCGACGAAAACCCTAAGGCAGCCCGCTTCCTGGAGGGCATCCAGCTGCAGGTTCGGGTTCTGGTCTGCGGTTGAGACCCGGGCGTAGCCCATAAGGTGAGTCATGAGCCGAACGTATCAGAACCCGTTACTTGGACCCGGTATTAAGGCTTAGATTTGTGACTCGGGTTTCGGACCGTTTTGAGACGGTCAATTGCGACGCTCCCCCGGCCCTTTCAAAAACCTTCGTTTATGAGTCTGGCCTTCCCCCGCCCTCTAAGCGCTTCCTAGGGCCGCTTCCTGCTTCAGAAATCGGCCGTTTGGCCCTCAAATATCAGTCCATATGGCACTGTCACCGATTTCACATCTCCCGCATT
>JAJFFD010000072.1 GCA_021776805.1 Planctomycetota bacterium | reverse complement strand
GCGAGGTGCTTGGACAACTTGCGCGCCTTCATCTCAGCGCAGCGTCGCGATAAGTTCAGGATAGTGGCCGCTTGACGAAGTCCCAGACCATGAGCCAAGAGCTCGAGCAAGGGTGCGTTGAGATGCGGCTTGTGATCGCGGTAGTCCTGCCGGAAGGTCTGCCTGGAGAAGCTCCGATCACAGCCCCGGCACTTGAATCGGGGTACGCGATGGGCACGGCACTTCGGATGGTAGTAGCCATTGCGGGTGTAGAATGCCGGGTTGCTATGACGCTCGATCAAGTGTGCCGGGCATTTGCGGTAGGGGCATCTGGGTGGCCAAAACATGTTCTGCTCCTGGGTGAATTCCGGGCCTCTGCGGAATGAGCAGGGCCTTCGTCATCCCCGTGGCTGCAAAAGCTCAGCGGTTACACCGAGTTCGAGCAGTCTCGGTGGTTTCTAGCACCACCAAACCCATCCAGAGTCTTTAGACTGACCGCTCGTTCAGAGAGCGGCTTTCCATCAGGAGCATTGTTCATGTCCGACTATCTGTTGATCCAATCTCAGGATCCCTTCGAGAGCAGCGCAACCTTGCGCGATTATGAGTTGGCCACCGACCTCGCATCAGCGGGCAACAAGGTGACCCTCTTTTTGGTTCAAAATGGCACCCTCGCCGGTCGGCAGGGAGCCAACAACGCGGCCCTATCCGCCCTCTCTGCCAAGGGCGTAGATGTGCTTGCCGATGACTTCTCTCTCCGCGAGCGCGGTATCTCAGAGGAGTCTTTGGCGGATGGAGTCAAGGCGACTTCCTTGGAGACTGCGTTCGATCAGTTCGCCGCAGGAACCAAGACCATCTGGCTGTGATCAGGAGGATTGAGCAATGAGTGACAAGAAAGCACTGACCTTTTCGATCATGGATGGTCCCTTCGAACAGGCTCGCATCGTGACTGTCCTACGCATGATCGATATCGCTGCGAAGCGTGGCTACAAGATCAGCGTATTCGCCTACGAGGGTGCTGTGAGTCTGCCCTTCGCCAAGCAGGCGCAGCACCCGAACGCGGTGCATGGCAACGATCTTGCTGAGGAGAATCATCCTCTCGCCAAGGATTGGATCGCGGCTCTGATGAAGACGGCCAGGGACAATGGTGGTGAACTGGATTGGATCAATTGTGGGCTCTGCGTCGACGAGCGTGGCATGGGCGATGCTATCGACGGGGTTCGCCGGGGCACTCCCGGCGACCTCTGGTCTTGCGCGAGTGAGTCGGACAACACACTCATCGTCGGCACACGCTAGGAGGCAGAAACATGAAAGCACTACAAGTCATTAGCTCTGCCTATCGCTGCACCATCGAGGAGCAGGACGACCCCGCAGTCTGGATTACCCACGCAATGAAGGGCCAGGGTGCCGAGCTCGGAGTTGTTCTCCGGGGCAACGCGGTCTGCTATTCCATCGAAGGGCAGGACGCCTCCGGGATCAGTTTCGGCGATTGGCAGCAGACCAATCCACCGCGCCTGGATCGTGATATCGCCAGCCTTGTGGACAAGGGCATCGATGTCTACGTGATAGAAGAAGACGCCAGGGAGCGCGGCATCACCAGCTCCGCCTTTATGCCGGGCTTGAAGCCGATTACCCGTGCAGCCCTGGCCGGGCTCTTCGCGGAGTACGATCAGATCTGGAATTGGTAGGCGACCTCTCGGGGGCATCGCCCTCGAGGACCGGCCTAGCCGCCGCCGGCGGGTATCTCGACGCTCAGGCGATCGCTGCCCGCCTTCTGCGATGAGACCCTGATCTCAACCCTGGCGGGGCGGTTCTCGTCCAAGACTCGAATCTGCCAGCGGGCGCTGTGCTTCAGTGCGGTCTTATCTGCGCGTTTGCCCGGTAGCTGCGGGAAGTTCATCGTCGCGGGTGCGCTGATAAGTCGGGCGTTGTCGAGATGGATGCTCGCCTGCAGGGGCTGGGCTGACTGCAAGACATCTCTGGCCTGAGCGGTTGCGGTGGCCATCCAGCCGATGTTCTCGAATGCGGTCTCTACGCTGTAGCTGGTTTGGTCCCCGGGAGTGACTTGGATGCCAGTCAGCTTGAGACGAGGAAGTCGCCGTGCAAAGTCGAGGACCCAGCGCGCGTTCTTCTCCAGCTCGGCGGCGATCATGTGCTCGGGCGGGTTCGAGTTCGACCATCGATCCCAGCCACCGAGCTCGATCTCACCGAGCTGTGGATGGTCAAAGGCGTACCAGGAAATGAAGCCCTTGCCTTCCAGCTCGTAGTCGTTCCAGCGCAGCTCTTCGCTGCCGCCAAAGGGGTGCTTCCACATTTCAGTCGTTATCGACAGAACGCCAAAGACCTTCGATGCCCAGTCGTTGAACACGCCGTGCCCGGGGTTCATCAAGTCGACGATGGTCTTCTTGTCGCGGGCGTAGTTGTGGTAGCCGGTGATCTCCGCACCGGCAGCAGCGATCTCCGCATAGTCACGCAGGTCCTCTTCCGGGTAGTCCCAATCCTGGTCCGCCAAGGTCGGGAATCGGAGGATCATCCCGCCGCTGGTATGGAAGGTGTGGATGGCTGCAATGTTCGGGCGGGCGGTGATGTACTTCACCAGAGCATGGGATTCTGGCTCGGAGAGCGGGAAGAGTCCTGATGCAAATTGGGTCTGGCTCCAGTTCACCGGGAAGTTGCGGTTGAGGTCGACGCCGCCAATCTGATCTTCGTTGAAGCGACCGTCTTCGTCGTTGTCGATCCCCTCGCTGAACATGCGATAGTAGCGACCGCCATCCTCATCCCGGCCCCGGCGGAGCATCAGGCGCGGATCATCGGGTGAGACCTTCCATCTTCCGTCGCGATCGAGCACACGCATGCGCAGGATGCGTCCGTCCTTGTCCAGATCCTCCGGTGGATCTTCATCGAGACGCCCATCACCATCCTGATCGACGGGTCGCGTATTCCAGCGATGGTTCTCCGGGGTCTGCAGGGAGATCTCCCGGCCGTCGGGATTGACGATGGGCACGATGTAAAAGGCAGTGCCATCGACCAGGTTCTTGATGTCCGGATCTTCAGCGTATCCTTCCAGGAGAAGGTCGATCAGGTAGAGCGCGCCCTCGCCGGCGAGCACTTCTCCGCCGTGGATATTGCCGTCGATATAGAATCCCGGCTTTCCTTCCGCGGGTCCGGTCTTCGGATTGTTGATCTCAACCGCATAGATGGGGCGCCCTTCGCGACTGCGTCCAATAGTTCTGAGCTTCGACTTGGCGCTGTGCCGCCGAGTCATGAACTTCAGGTAGTCGTCGATATCACGCGACTTGTGATAGCTGTCCCAAGTGGTCAGTGGACCGTCGGGAATGGGGAGGATGCTTGCGCAGCCCATACTGCCCAGGAGGCAGCCGAGGGCGATTGTTCTCTTGAGCATTGGCTGATTTGGACCTGCCACTCTGCGGCCAGGCTGTTCAGGCCTTGAGAGCCTTCTGAAGAATTTCGACTGCTTCGCCGATCGCCTGGCGCAGTGCAATGGACTCCATAGTGGCAGCATCCTGGATGCGCTTGACGGCATCGATCAGGGTGTTCTGCGCAGCGTTGGAATCGAGGGCCGCCTCTGCCCGCTTCTTGCTGAACTGCACGCTGCCGTTGCTCTTGCTAGCGATCTCCTTCTTGCTGCGACGGACCGAGGGACGTTCCATGCCGAGCAGGACTTTGGCGGAGTGAAGGGATCGACCTCCTAGGGTAATCCCGTGAAGCTTGGCCTCGTCGCGGAAGTCCGTCAGCCGCAGATGCTGATCCTGCTGCAGCTTGTGAACACAGAAGAGTATGCCTTCGGAAGCGCCGGGGAACTTCTTGCGCAAGTTCCCAAAGGCGCGATCCCAACCATCGATTTCAGCCACGGACTCAATCTCCATTCTCTTGTCTCCGACGTGTATGGACGGGGATGAGAGAGTGCATGAGGAGGCTGGTCGCGTCAACTGGCCTACTCCGCTTCGAGATAGCTACTTCTTCTGGAAGATGTGCACCGCCATCTTATGGACCGCTTCGCTCGCCTCCATGAGGCACTCAGGCAGGGTGGGATGCGGATGGATGGTTTGCGCAAGATCCGCAACGGTAGCTCCCATCTCGATGGCGAGTGCAGCTTCGGAGATCAGTTCGGTGACTTCGGGGCCGATCATGTGCACGCCGAGTACTTTGTCACTGCTGCGATCGCCAACGACTTTGACCCAGCCTTCTGTCTCACAGAGGGCCATGGCGCGACCAGAGGCGGCAAAGGGGAATTTTCCCTCGACTGGATCAAAGCCTGCCGCCTTGGCCTCTTCCATGCTGAGGCCCACGCTGGCAATTTCCGGATCCGTAAAGATCACCGCGGGTATGCACGCCGGATCGTACGCGGCGCCCGCTTCGCCGGCGATTGCGGCTGCTGCGACCAATCCCTCGTGGCTGCCCTTGTGGGCGAGCATCGGCTGGCCTGCACAATCGCCAACTGCATAGATTCCCTTAGCGGAAGTTTGCCGTTGGGCGTCGACTTCGATGAAGCCTGCCTCGCTGACATTGACGCCAACTTCTTCCAGTCCCAGACCCTTGCCGTTCGGGCGACGACCGACGGTGGAGAGAATCACATCGCAGGTGAACTTCTCCTTCTTGCCTTTGATGTCGACTTCGACTTCGAGGCCGGCCTTGGTCTTTTTGAAGCCCATGGCCTTCGCTTCTAGATGCACGGGGATCTTGCGCTTCTTGAGGCTGCGACCCATCTCCTTGGAGAGTTCGGCTTCCATGCCTGGCAGGACACGATTCATGAACTCGACGACCCGGATCTCCGTGCCCAGGTTGCGATAGACGAGACCGAGTTCGAGTCCGATGTAGCCGCCGCCGATCACCAGCATGCGCTTCGGGATCGAGCCGGGTACGAGAGCATCGGTAGAACTCCAAACCTGCTTGCCGTCGAAGGCGAAGCCCGGAATCTCGATGGGGCTCGAACCAAGAGCGAGGACGATGTTCTTGCAGTCGAGCTTGCTCTTCTTGCCATCGCTGCCCGTCAATTCGATCTTGCCGGCGGCGAGTACCTTCGCCTCGCCCATGTGCAGATCGATCTTGTGATTCTTGAGCAGGCCGGCCACGCCGCCGGTCAGCTTGCCAACGATCCCTTCCTTCCAGGCGACGAGTTTGGCTACATCGATCTTCGGTTCGCCGGCGGTGATGCCCATGACCTCGGCGCTGCGAATCTTGTGCACGGTCTTGCCCGCATTGATCAAGGCCTTGCTCGGGATGCAGCCGACGTTTAGGCAAACTCCGCCGACAGTCTCTCGTTCGACAACTGCTGTCTTGAGACCCAATTGCGCGCAGCGGATTGCGCAGACATAGCCGGCGGGCCCGGCTCCGATGACGATCACGTCGTATTGCATTTCAGGCTAGGGGCTAGAGGGGGAATTCCCCGGTCTGCTCTCGATTGACCTCTTCGACCTGCGCGAACTGCTCACGGAGCTGCTCGGTCGGTTCGGCGAAGACGTCGGTGATCAGGGTTTCGGGAGCACATGGGCCAGCGGCCTCCGCAGCCTTGATGGCGGCGTTGACTTCATCGGCGATGTCTTGGTTCAGCGCTTCTTCCTTGGCCTTGTTCCAGAGCTTCTTGCCGCTCAGGTAGCGACGGAAACGATCCACGGGATCGCGCTTCTCCCAGGCTTTGACTTCCTCCTCATCGCGATACTTGCTTGGATCGTCGGAGGAAGAGTGGCCCAACCGTCTATAGGTGACCAATTCCAGGAAAGTGGGTCCGTCGCCGCGTCGGGCGCGCTCCGCTGCCTGCCGCGTAGCCTGGTAGACGGCGAGCACGTCGTTGCCATCAACGCGCATGGAGGGCATGCCATAGGCTTCGGCCTTGATGGCGATGGTCTCGGAGGCGCTCTGCTTGCTGGCTGGCACCGAGATTGCCCATTGGTTGTTTTGGCAGATCATGACCAGGGGCACTCGGTAGACGCCGGCGAAGTTCATGCCAGCGTGGAAGTCGTTGCTGCTGGTTGCGCCGTCACCGAGGTAGCCAGCGATGACTGCTTTGTCGCCGCGGATCTTCGCAGCCATGGCTGCGCCCACCGCATGCGAGATCTGCGTGCCGATCACCGAAGACATGCCGTAGTAGTGCCCTTCCTTGTAGGTGTAGTGGCAGGGCATCTGCCGGCCCTTGCAGCGATCCATCTCGTTGCCGATCAGTTGGGCGATCGCCTCCCTGAGGGGTAGCCCACGCATCAAGGCGGCTGCACCTTCACGCAGGGCGGGGAAGATCCAGTCTTCGCCATCGAGAGCTGCTACCGAGCCGACAGTGGCGGCTTCTTGGCCGAGTATCGGGCCGTAGAAGCCGATCCTGCCCTGGCGCTGGAGCATGAGCATGCGGCGATCGAATTCGCGGGTCCGGACCATCCACTCATAGAGAGACAGAAGGGTCTCCTTGGCGAGACCCGGGTCACCACCGATGACCGCGCTGCCGTCGTCGTTGAGCACCGACAGGAGTTGCGCGCCCGAGGCCGTTGCCTCGGACTTCTTGCCTGGGCTCTTCTTCTTCTTGCGTGTTGGTGCGGCCATTTCTTGGCTCGTCAGACAGAACCGAGCAGGAGTCTGGTGGGGTTCTCCAGGCAGTCCTTGATGACGTTCATCCAGCGAGCGCCGGTGGCGCCGTCGACGAGGCGATGATCGATGCTCACCGAGAGATACATCACCTTGCCCGCTTCGACTTCGCCAGCGGCGTTGATCACCGGCGTATTCTTGATCGCGTGCACGCCGAGGATGGCCACCTCTGGGAAGTTGATGACCGGGGTCGCGAAGAGGCCGCCGATGTTGCCGGCATTGGTGATGGTGAAGGTGCCCCCTTGCAGCTGATCGATGCCGACGCGACCCTCGCGCGTCGCGGCAGCGAGTTCTTGCAGCTCCAGGGCGAGCTGGGCGATGCTCTTCTGGTCGACATCTTTGATGACGGGAACGACCAGGCCCTGCTCTGTGTCCGTAGCGATTCCGAAGTTGTAGTAGTGCTTGACCACGAACTCGTTGGCGGCCTCATCGAGGGCGCTGTTCATGTCCGGGAACTGCTTCATGCCTGCCACTACGGCCTTCATGATGAAGGGCAGGTAGGTGATGTTGATGCCGGAGTCTGCGTACTGCTGCTTCGCTTCCGTGCGCAGGGCGACCAGTTTGCCCACATTGATGTCGTCCACGTAGGTGAAGTGTGCGGCGGTCTGCTTCGACCGCGACATGGCTTCGGCGATCTTGCGACGCATGCCACGGAAGGGGCGGCGCTCCTCGCGAACTCCAGGGGGAGGGGCAGGCAGGCTGACCGCAGCGCGTGGCGCGGAGGTCGCTGCCGCCGGTGCGCTTCTGCTCGGCTGGGCGGCTACGCCAGAGAGATCTTCATTGGTGATGCGACCGCGGGGGCCGCTGCCTTTCACCGCATGCAGGTCGATTCCCATCTCCCGCGCCCGGCGCCGCGTGGCCGGGGCGGCCAGGACTTTGCCAGGTGATGCCTGCACGAAGGCGGCTGGAGCCGGCACGCTAACCGGGGCGGCGGGGGCCGGCGCCGTCGCTGCCGCGCTCGTCCCGGAAGACACTCCGGAAGATACTGCGGTGGCAGTGCTCGCGGCCGGGCTGTCTGCCGTGGCACCTACCTCGATGCGGGCGATCACTGACTCGACCGGAACAACGTCACCCTCCTTGCAGGTGAGTTCTTTGATCACACCGTCATAGGGCACGGTGATCATGACCGTTGCTTTGTCGGTCATGACTTCGACGAACTCGTCCTCTTCCTTGACCTGTTGGCCAGGAGTGACTTTCCAGGAGACGATTTCGCCTTCGGCGATGCCCTCTCCGATATCGGGAAGCTTGAATTCCTTGATCGTCATCTTGCTACCAGTTGAATGTCTTGGCGATGCCGCTCATGACTCGGCGGACATCAGGCATGTAGAGGTTTTCGAGTGCGTAGGGAAATGGTGTGTCGAAGCCGGTGACACGGGCGATCGGCCCTTCCAAGTATTCGATCGCCTTCTCGGCGATAATTGCAGCGATCTCGCCGCCGTAGCCGCAGGTCCGCGGCGCTTCGTGAACGATCACGCAGCGACCGGTCTTCTTCACAGACTCCAGAATGAGTTCTTCATCGAGGGGCACGAGGCTGCGGGGATCGATGATCTCCATGCTCTTGCCCTGCTTCTCCGCTTCCAAGGCGGCTTTCTCGACGAGGGGCACCATGGCGCCATAGGCGACGATGGTGCAGTCACTGCCTTCGCGCACTACGCGGCCCTTGCCGAGGGGGACCACGTGCTCCCCATCAGGAACCTCGCCCTTCGCAGTGCGGTAGATGCGCTTGGGTTCGAGGAACATCACCGGGTCCTCGTCGCGAATCGACGCGATCAACAGGCCCTTCGTGTCCGCGGGCGTGGAAGGGATGACAACCTTCAGACCGGGGGTGTGGCAGAAGTAGGCCTCGCTGGACTGGCTGTGGTAGTGGCCGCCACGGATACCGCCGCCATAAGGCGAGCGGATGACCATTGGGCAGGTGTATTCGCCGCCACTCCGATAGCGCATCTTCGCCGCCTCGGACACGATCTGGTCGAAGCCCGGATAGATGAAGTCGAGAAATTGGATCTCGGCGATGGGGCGTAGCCCATAGAGGGCCATGCCCACGGCGGTGCCGAGGATGCCGCACTCGGAGAGGGGTGTGTCAAAGCAGCGGTCGTCGCCGAACTCGTTCTGCAGCCCCTGGGTAGTGCCGAAGACGCCACCCTTCAGGCCGACATCTTCGCCGAAGACCACGACGCGTTCGTCGTTGGCCATCTCGTGTTGCATGGCCTTGTTGGCGGCCTCGAGCAGAGTCATGGTGCTCATGGTGATCTTTCCTTGCGTAGAATCGTGTTGGAGTGGCCCTCAGAGCGGGAATTCGCCCTGTGCCTCGTCAGCTTCACCTTCGAGGGCGAGGAAGTCCTCGCGCTGCTCCTTGATCTGCGGAGTCTGGTTCATGAACACGTCATCGAACATGGACTCGGGTGCGGGTAGGGATCGCAATTCGGCGCGCTTGACCGCGTCATTGATCTCCTGCTTGGATCGGGTCTGGACTTCGGTCTCGAATTCCGCGTCCCAGAGACCCTTCTGCTGGAGGTACTTTTGAAAGCGAAGAATGGGATCGCGCTTGCCCCATGCTTCCCATTCCTTCTTGTCGCGATAGCGATCCGCATCATCGGATGAGCTGTGCGAACCCATGCGATAGGTGACGGTTTCGATGAGCGTCGGACCCTCGCCCTTGCGAGCTCGGTCCACTGCCTCCTTGGAGGCCCGGTAGACGGCCAGTACGTCGTTGCCGTCGACCCGGATTCCCGGCATGCCGTAGGCCTGTGCCTTGGCGGCGATGGTCTCGGCGGCGGTCTGCTTTTGGAAGGGCACGGAGATCGCCCACTGATTGTTTTCGACCACGAAGACAACGGGCGCTTTGTAGACGCCGGCGAAGTTCAGGCCGGCGTGAAAGTCATTGGAGCTGGTCCCGCCATCGCCGCAGTAGGTCATGAAGACCGTGTCGTCGCCGCGCATCTGGGCGCCCATGGCGGCACCGGCGGCCTGACTGAGCTGAGTGCCGATGGGCGAGCTGATCGAGACGAAGTTCACCGAGCGAAAGCTGTAGTGCACGGGCATCTGCCTGCCCTTGCTGGTATCGCCGTCGTTGCCGAACCACTCGTTGACGATGTCATCGAGAGGCACTCCGCGCAGGAGCAGGATCCCGGGTTGGCGGTAGGCAGGGAAGAACCAGTCGCTGTCGAGCATGGCGTAGGCGCTGCCGATGTGGCTGGCCTCCTGACCCGTCGACTGCAGATAGAAGCCTATGCCACCGCGTCGCTGCAGAACGAGACCCTTGTCGTCCATGACCCGGGTCATGACCATGATCTCGTAGATGCGCCGCAGTTCTTCGTCGGAGAGGTTCGGGTCCTTCCCCTTGGCTGCGCGGCCGTCGTTCTCGATGATGCTTAGCGCCTTTGATGTCATGGGCGTTCCTCTGCCGTATCGCGACGGCGTTTGATCATTCCCTCGATGTAGAACTCTGCTGCCTTGTACGAGGATCGGACCAGGGGTCCGGAGGCCACGTAGAGGAATCCCTTGCGCTCTGCCCGTTGCTTGTAGGCCTTGAACCGGGCCGGTGTGACGAATTCGCGCACCGGTAGGTGCTTGATGCTCGGTCGCAGGTACTGACCGAGAGTCAGTACATCCACCCCCTGCTCGCGCAGGTCGTCCATGGCTTGATCCACTTCGCGCTCGCTCTCACCCAGGCCGAGCATGAGCGATGACTTGGTGACCAGATCCGGAGCGAGCTCCTTGGCCATGCGGAGCACCTTCAGGCTCTGCACATAGCTGCAGCGCTGATCACGCACCCGGGGGGTGAGTCGGAGAACGGTTTCCAGGTTGTGGGCGAAGACATCCGGGCGCCCCGCCTCTAGCAGGGACTCGAGTTGCTCGCGCTGGCCCTGAAAGTCGCCGGTCAGGGCCTCGACCAGGGTCTCCCCCCGATCCTCTTTGATGCGGCGGATGGTCGCGGCCACATGGCTGGCGCCACCGTCCGCCAGGTCGTCACGGTCGACCATGGTCAGCACCACGTAGCGCAGTCCCATGACCCGGCAGGCTGCAGTGATCTTCTCCGGCTCCGCCGGATCGACGGTCTCGCCGCGGCTGTTGGTCTTCACCGCGCAGAAGCGGCAGCCTCGGGTGCAGGTGTCGCCGAGGAGCATGAAGGTGGCCGTGCCTCCGTCCCAGCACTCGCCCAGATTGGGGCAGCGCGCTTCCTCGCAGACAGTCACCAGGCCACGGGAGCGAAGCTCGCGGGTAACTTCGTGCACCTGGGGGCCCTTGGGGAGGGGCACCTTCAGCCAGCTGGGTTTGCTGCCTGGACTGATTCTGTCGGTTCCACTGGGCATCTTGTGAGGGAAGGAGGATAGGCGCTCTTGGGCTTGGCTTGGAATCGCTTTCAGGTTAGATTCTTATCGGTATGTGACTGTCAGATACCCTGGAGTATCTGAAGCTCTCCAAGCCCGCTTCTGCCATGTCGCGACCAAAGGACGAAGAACTGCGCTCCCGCCTACTCGAGGCAGCTACGCGGGAATTTGCCGAACGAGGCTACTCGGCGAGCACCATGGAGGGCATCGGCGCAGCTGCAGGGGTGACCAAGGGAGGGGTGTACTTTCACTTCCGCAGCAAGGATGAGCTCTTCTTCGCCGCTCTCGACCATTGGCGCAGCAGTCTCCGGGATCTGCTGCAGCCGGCGGAGGCTGGGGGCCGGGGAGCCGAGGATCTGCGGCGCTTTCTCCAGGACTACCTCCGCTTCCACCTGGAGGCCCCGGAAGTGAATCGCCTGCTGCGGGTCCTCAGCACCGAGCTCAAGGATCACTTCACTGCCGAACTACGCCAGGATCTGAAGCAGGAGCAGCGCCTGCTCCGCTCCAGGCTGCGAGAAATCCTCGTCCGTGGGGGGCACGACGGCAGCCTCTTCGTCCAGGATCCGGCCATGTCCGCCTTCCTCCTCGCGGGCTCGGTGGAGGGCATCCTGAGCCAGCAATCGGTCTCACCCCTGGACGTCGAACCATTCTGTGACGCGGACCATCTCACCGAGTCGCTCCTACGGGGTTACCTGGTGGAGGCCGGGGATGAGATGCCCGGGGCCCTGCGGACTGGCGACACGGAGTTCGATCCAACATTCTGACCTCGATCTGTCCGATACCCTCCTACACAATGCCTTCACTCTTGGAGGAATGAGTACTTGAGCGACGAGAAAGCAGCCGGAACCAAAGCCAGGGAGATCTTCCTTTCTGTCGTGATCCCGGTCTACAACGAGATCGAAACCCTCGAGATGGTGGTCGACCGAGTGCAGGCCGTGCCGCAGTCGAAGGAGATCATCCTCGTGGACGATGGTTCGACGGATGGCAGCCGGGAGCTGCTCGACAAGCTTGCCGAGCGAGATGGGGTGCGCGCTTTCAAGCACGAACAGAACCGTGGCAAGGGTGCCGCCCTGAAGACCGGCTTCTCCGAGGCCAAGGGCGACGTGGTCATCATCCAGGATGCTGACCTGGAGTACGACCCGGAGGACTACAACAAGCTGCTGAAGCCCTTCCGGGACAAGAATGCGGACGTGGTGTACGGCTCACGCTTCCTGGTCGGCGACTACGCCCGCGTGCATCTCTACTACCACTACCTGGGCAATCGCTTCCTCACCTTCCTGAGCAACGTCTTCACCGGCTTGAATCTCACGGACATGGAGACCTGCTACAAGCTCTTCCGTCGTGAGGTCATCCAGAAGATCGACATCAAGTCGAAGCGTTTCACAGTGGAGCCCGAACTGACCGCAAAGATTGCCAAGCAGAAGTTGCGGATCTTCGAGGTGCCGATCAACTACTCCGGCCGTGACTATGCCGAGGGCAAGAAGATCACCTGGAAGGACGGCTTCGCCGCTCTCTGGGCGATTGTGAAGTACCGCTTTGTCGACTGAGCTGCCAACTTGATCCTGCTCTACGATCACCCGCTCTCAGGCAACTGCTACAAGATCCGACTGCTCTTCTCCCTGCTCGGCCTGGAGTACGAATCTAAATCTCTCGCGGTCACTGGCGACCGCGACGGTGATCGTGGCGAGGCCTTTCGCGCCAAGACTGCCATCGGCAAGATCCCCACCGTTCGCTTGCAGGATGGTCGGCACCTTTCGGAATCCGGCGCCATCCTCTGGTACTTTGCCGAGGGGACGCCCTATCTGCCGGATGACCGCTTTGCCCGCGCGCAAGTTGTCCAGTGGATGAGCTTCGAGCAGAACAACCATGAGCCGAACCTGGCGGCGGCGCGCCAGTGGATGAGCATCGACCCGGATCTTCATCCGAGTGCAGAGCAGATTGAGAGCTGGCGCCTGGCCGGCAGCAGAGCCTTGGACGTAATGGAGCGGCACCTCTCGGCCCATGACTTCTTCGTCGGCGATCGCTGCAGCATCGCGGACATTGCCCTTTATCCCCATACGGAGATGGCAGAGACAGGGCCCTTTGAGCTTGGCCCCTTGCCAGCGACCCGTGCCTGGTTGCAGCGGATGCGTTCGCTTCCCGGCTACGTCTCCATCGACGCATGAGGTTTTGGAGCTCGGGTCTGGGGCAGATGTGCCTGTCAGCCCTTTGCTTCTCCCTCATGGGCTTGATGATGAAGGAGCTGCGCCTGACCCTCTCCACTTCGGAGGTGGTGTTCTTTCGTAGCCTGCTCTCCGTCATCTTCACCCTCTGCGTCGGTCGCTGGACCTTGGCTCGAGTGCTCGGCAATCGTCGGGCTTTGCTTCTCGTCCGCGGGCTCTGTGGATACCTCGGCCTACAGCTCTATGTCTACGCCCTCGGCGTCATCCCCTATGCCGAAGCCGCCGCCCTGCTCTATACCAGTCCGATCTTCACCGCGGTCTTCGCTGCGTGGTTCTTGCGCGAACGCATGCCGCGCATCGGGTGGATCGCTCTGGGGGTGAGCCTCTGCGGTAGCCTCCTCATCCTGCGGCCCGAGTTCGGAGGGGCATGGATCGGCGGCCTCTGTGCTTTGGGCGCCGGGATCATCTCTGGCGTTGCCTATACCACTGTGCGCGCCTTGGCCAAGACCGAGGAGAACCTGACCATCGTGCTGTACTTCGCCATGGTTTCTCTGCCGATCGCGGGAGTCGCCATGCTGCCTGACTTTGTTTGGCCCGACCTGATGGGCTGGGCTTTGGTGATCGGTATGGGTTTCTTTGCCCAGTTGGGACAGGTCTTCCTCACCCGTGCTCTGCGGGCTCAGCAGGCTGGGGTGGTCACCACGGGAGTCTTCTTTTCCCTGGTGCTCGCATCTCTCTGGGGCTGGCTCTTCTTTGGCGAGCTGCTGAGCAACTCGGTGATCTTCGGCATCGCCCTGATCATCGCCAGTATCCTCCTGCTGACCCGCTTCGGGCGTCAGGGTTGATGTTCGACCTTGCCGGCACGGATGAGCAGGTGACCATCATCAGGACAGTCGATGCGCGTGCCCTCAGGAGGCAACTCCCCCGGCACCTCGGCAGTCCAGACCCGCTCGCCATTGCGCGCAACCAGGCCACGGAGACGAGCAGGATTGCCCATGACCAGACCATGAGCGGGCACGTCGCGGGTTACCACTGAGCCCATGCCGACCATGCAGTACTCACCGAGGCTGAGTCCGGGGCCGATGCAGGATTGAGCGCCGATGCTGGCGCCGCGCTTGACAAGGGTCCGCATGGTCTTGGCACCGGGAGCTGAATCGAGCAGCTCATTCAGGTCCGGATCGCTGGCCCTTGGATTGGATTCGTTCGTGAAGGCGACCTGGGCGGCGATGAGGCAGCCGCTCTCGATGGTCACTCCGGCGCAGATGTAGACCTGGGCATTCACCTTGACCAGGTCACCGATGACTACGTCATAGGCTATGTACGTCTTCTCACCGATGATGCAGGACTTGCCGATGCGCGCTCCCCGACGCAGATGGGCATGATCCCAGATGGCGCTGCCATCGCCGATGCTCACGTCCTCCTCGATGATGGCGCTCGGGTGGATACGTGTCGCCATGCTCACTGCACTCGCGCCGAGTCGGTGATGGAGACCCAGCGTCCGTGCCCGGCAGAAGAATAGGCGGCTTCGATGAAGCGAACCGATTCGAGTGCGTCTTCGCCGGCGACCTGCGCCTCTTCTTCGCCACGAACGACTCGGGCGAAGTGTTTCAGCTGGGCGGAGAAGGCCTGGATCTTGTCGTAGCCAGAGCCGAAGGGGATCCAGTCCCCGCCCTGCAAGCGGTAGCGGGAGCCCTTCCAGCCGAGCTGCATGCTGCCACCTGCACCGTGTAGGCTGAAGTAGACATCGCTGGCCTTGTCGAGAGACCAGGACAGGTCCACCTGCCCGAGGAGGCCTCCGCGGGCTTCGATCTGAATGCGCACCGAGTCCTCCACCTGGATCTTCTGCAGACGACGGCCGTAGTGGGCGAAGACTCGGATGATCGGTCCGACGAGGAAGCGAGCGAGGTCTGCGGAGTGACTGCCGTTGTCGATGAGAACGCCACCGCCAGAACTTCGCGGATCCGAGTTCCAGCGCGACTCCATGTCGACCATGCTGCAGAAGCTGTTCTCGAAGAAGACCAGCTCGCCGAGGACTCCCTGTTGAATGAGTTCACGGGCTGCGATGACGTCATCGATGAAGCGAAACTTGGTGCCCATCATCAGGACGCGACCGGCCTGCTGCGCCCGCTTGTACATGCTCCGGGCGGCGGCGCTGCTCGTAGCAAGTGGCTTCTCGCAGAAGACATGACAGCCGGCGCGGAGGAGTGCGGAGCTGATGCTGGCGTGAGTGGCAGGCGGTGTCAGCACGAGGGCCGCGTCCAGATCGGTCTCGAGCAGCATGGCCTCGACACGTGAGAAGAACTGCAGTTCGCGCCCACTCGCTTCGAGGCATTGCGCCTGTGGGTCCTGGTCACAGATTGCAACCAGTTCCAGGTCGCCAAGTTGTTCCAAGGCGCGGCGATAGTCCTTGGCGATGCGTCCGTCGCCGACGATTCCCAGACGCAGGGCGCTTGGCTTCAAAGCTGGAGACTCCCATGAGCTCTGCGGATCACCTTGGCGAGATGCTCGACATGTTCGTCCAGGTAATGCTCGTTCCAAGGCAGGAGCAGGACCTGCTCGAGCCCCCGGTAGATCCCCGGATAATCTGCCTTCTTCGCGGGTGTGAACTGGCCGCCCCTGTGGCTGGCTTCGATCAATGGGTGGCGATCGGGTCCGGCGAAGACCTGGCAGTCGAAGGCCGGCTTTTTGATGTAGCGCGGCATGCAGTGGACTCCCGCTGCTTGGACGGCGGCGCCGAGCTTCTCTGCTCCGCCGGGAATCAGGCCTGGGTCGACCTGGATCGCGAATCGCCAGTAGCTGTGCCGGTCGCCCGTGCGGGGCCGCGGCAGGGAGAGGCCGGCCAGGTCCGCGAGCAAGCTGCAGAGCTGCACTGCTCTGGCCTCTCGCCGGTCCACCACCGAATCCAGTTTTGCCAACTGGGCGAGTCCGACTGCAGACTGTAGCTCGGTGATGCGGTAGTTGAGTCCGGGCTCGCGATGGTCTGGCTGGGCTTCGCCGTAGGCCCAGCCCTTGTTGACGAATCTACGCATGCGCTGGGTGAGTTCCGCATCATCGCAGGTCAGCATGCCTCCTTCGCCGGTGGTCATGTGCTTGCCCTGTTGAAAGCTGTAGCTGGCGATCTGGCCATGGCTGCCGACGAGCTTGCCAGAGCTCTCAGCGAGAAAGGCCTGCGCACAATCCTCAATGACGACGAGCTCGTTCTCTTGGGCGACTTCTCTGATCGCCGCCATGTCGCAGGGCATGCCGAAGAGGTGGGTGACGATGACCGCCCGGCTCCGTTCGCTGAGCTGCTGGCGAATGCTCTCGGCAGTGATGTTCAGGTCCTCTGTATCCACATCCGCGAAGACCGGCAGAGCGCCCTCATAGATGATGGGCATGATCGCGCCCATGTCGGTGATGGCCGTCGTGATCACCTCGTCCCCTGGTTCGAGACGCAGGGCTGCGAGGGCGGCGTGCACCGCGGCGGTACCCGAGGCGCAGGCGATGGCCTGGGCAGTACCCATGCGCGCGGCGAAGGCCGCTTCGAAGGCCTCTGTCTCCCGGCCACCGGTGCAGTTCAATTGCCCGGAACGGATCGCGCGCTCGAGATTCTCGAGCTCTTCTTGGCCTAGATCGCGGCCGCTGGGATCCCGGTCCGAGGGCAGGTGGACGGCCTGCCGCTTGGTATCAGGCATGACTCGTTTGGCTCCGGGTCGATGAGTGAGAGTGGGAGGGGGCCCGAGAGCATAGCAGGCTGGCGGGGGAGGGTCAGCTCGGAACCAGGAGGCCAGTCACGGGCATGTGAGCAGCCATCACGTTTCTCGTGTCCACGATCAGTTCTGCGTGCTTGGCGATCAGGGAATAGTCCACGGCCTTGTGGTCGGTGACGATCAGGACGCAATCGGAGGAGCGAATCTTCTCCTCAGTCAAATCTACCGAGCTCATGTCGTGGGTGTACTTGCGCATGCCGAAGAGCTCGGGGACGTGCGGGTCGTGGTACTCGACCTTGGCGCCTCTCAGCTGGAGTTGTTTGATGATCTCGGCGGCAGGAGTTTCCCTGATGTCATCCACGTTCGGCTTGTACGCGATGCCCAGAACCAGGACCTTTGCGCCGCGCATGGCCTTGCCCTTCTCGTTCAAACCAAAGGAGGCGCGCTCGACCACGTACTCGGGCATGGCTGAGTTGATCTGGCCAGCGAGCTCGATGAACTTCGTGTGGTGACCGAACTCGCGCGCCTTCCAGGTGAGATAGAAGGGGTCGATGGGGATGCAGTGTCCGCCAAGCCCAGGGCCTGGATAGAAGGCCTGAAAGCCGAAGGGCTTGGTCGCCGCGGCGCCGATGACCTTCCAGATATCGATACCCATGCTCTGCAGCACGGGCTTGAGTTCGTTGGCCAGGGCGATGTTCACCGCCCGGTAGATGTTCTCGAGCAGCTTGGCCGCTTCCGCGACCTCAGCCGAATCCACGGGAATCGCCTCTTCGACTGCCGCTGAATAGAGGAGCACAGCGAGCTCGGTGCTGAGCGGATCCACACCACCCACAAGCTTTGGTGTGCTCCTTGTGTTGTGGGAGCTGCGACCAGGATCTTCGCGCTCTGGGCTATAGGCCAAGAAGAAGTCCTTGCCCACCTCCAGTCCGCTCTCGAGCAGAATTGGCAGACAGTCACCGCGGGTTGTGCCCGGATAGGTCGTGGACTCCAAAGAGACGAGCTGTCCTGGCCGCAGATGTTCCGACACCATGCGAGTGGAGTTCAGGATGTACTGCATGTCGGGCTCGCGGTGCTGCCCGAGTGGAGAGGGCACGCAGAGAATGATCGCGTCCGCCCTGCTCAGTTGGCTTGCATCTGCAGTTGCGGTAAAGCGCTCGGACTTGCAGATGTTGGGGACCAGGTCCTCACCCAGGTGGCTGAGATAGCTCTGGCCCGCATTCAGCATCTCGATCTTCTTCTCATCCAGATCGAAGCCGAGGACCTGGAAGCCAGCACGATGCAGGGCTTCGACCAAAGGCAGGCCGACGTAGCCGAGGCCCAGAACTGCGATCTCTGCTGAGCGGTCCTCGAGCTTGCTGCGGAGGACTTCGGCGCTGCTGGTTTTGTCGGTCATTTCACCTGGCGAGAGAGTCTCTCACTGTATCGGCTTGATCCTAGCCTCCTGCCTTAGGAGATCCTGCCAAGTTTCTGCGCAGGGCCCCTCACAGCAGCAGGCACAGGCCCAGTGGAGGCCGTGAGATAGGATCGGGTTTGGATTGGGGCGGGGCCCTGGTCAGCAGGATATTGAGAACAGGATGCAGATAGAGCAGACTTGAATCCATCCCTGTGAATTCAATGCAGAATCGAATCGGACTGCTGTTCTCGCTCCTCGTCTTCCTTGCGGCCTGCAAGTCTTCTCCGCCTCCGGTTCCCGGCATGGAGCGCTGCATCTGGGTGAGCCGCTTCGAGTTCAACTCGCCAGAGGACATCGAGCGCATCATGGACAATTGCGCGGGCGCCGGCTTCACCTCGGTCATGTTCCAGGTGAGGGGAAATGGCACAGTCTACTTTGACTCCACCCGTGAGCTGTGGTCGGAGACCCACGCCTACGAGCATCCTGGCTACGATCCCCTGGCGGTGGCAGTGGCTGCCGCCCATGAGCGGGGCTTGGCCCTGCATGCCTGGGTGAACCTCCTACCTGGCTGGCGGGGCGATCCGCAGAAGGCTGATCCACGCCAGCTGGTCCGGGCGCGACCGGATTGGTTCATCGTCGATGGCGACAACCAGCCGGTGGCCTTGGAGGCCAATTACTACTGGCTCAATCCATGTCTGCCGGAAGTGCGTCGCTACCTCGCCTCGCTCTGCTACGAGATCGCCGCGAATTACGCGGTCGATGGCATCCATCTCGATCATTGTCGCTTCTCGGATCGGGTTGCTGGGACAGCACCATTGCCTGACGACGATCGCAGTCGACAGCTCTTCAACATGGCGCATGGCAGCACGCCCGAGGACAATCCGCAGCTCTTTGAGCGCTGGAAGACCGAAAGCGTGACCCAGAGCATCGATGAGATCTCTGCGAGTCTCGCATCGTTGCCGAATCCACCGACTCTCTCGGCGGCGGTTTGGCGTGAGCCAAAGTCGGCGGTGACGCGTCACAACCAAGATTGGGCCGCCTGGGCGCGCGCCGGATTGGTGGATGCGATCATGCCGATGAACTACGACAAGAATGAGGAGCGCTTCGAGAGCAACCTGGATGCCGCCATCGAGGCTTCTTCCGCAGTTCCTGTGATCGTGGGTATCGCCGCCTACATGCACGATGATCCGGATCAGACCATCAAGCAGATGAACGCCTCCATCGACGCGGGTGGCGATGGGATCTCGATCTTCAGCTACTCGTCGATCTTTGATGCCGCAGCTCGGGACAGCGTGCGCAGCAGCATCGCCTTCCGTCGTGCGGTCAGTTCCTGGCGTCGTCGATGAGGCCGACTGCGGACTCGGGATCGTGACCGGCGCGACGCAGGCCGCCCGCATCCTCGGGAGCTAGTCCCAGATCCTTCCAGGCACTGATCTCGGCCAGGACTTCGATGCCCTCCTGCTGCCAGGCCAGTGCCTCGCTCGCCTCTTCGATGCCCTTGCTGCGGAAGATGAGCACATCCGTGGGATCCTCGATGCCGGCCAATGCCCAGATGCGCGCGTCCTCCACGTCGCAGTCCAATTCGCGCCAGCGCCTGGCGCTGTTCAGTTGTGTGCCCTGGCTGCGCCATGCGGCCGCTTCGCCCACGTCCGTCCCGGCCAGGCTCTGCCAGCAGGCCGCGCTCTCGGGGGTGAATCCGGACATGGACCAGTGATAGGCCGAGCTGACCCCGAAGCCGCGACTGCACCACTCATTTGCCAGACGTGGGTCACAGCCGGAGCTGTTGACCCAATTGCTGGCCTGATCGACGTTGAAGCCGAAGGCCTTCCAGGCCCCGGCGCTGAAGGCATCGAAGCCCTCGTCTTCCCAGTTCAACCACTCCACCTGCGAGAGACCGTAGTCTTCCACGTCGTACTCGTCGCGGAGGTTCGCGAGGAGGTGATTGAGATCGTTGCGCATGCCGCGGAAGACGCCGGGCAGAGAGGCAGCCTGGAGCTTGAGAATATCCCAGGAAAGCTGGTCATCATCGTCAGCCTGCAGTGCGCGCGTGCGCGCCTCGGCCTGTTCGACCATGCCGGTGACTTCCGGGTGCACGGCTTCGTAGCGCGCCGCCAGCTCTTCATGCTGAACCAGGCGCGCAAACTCGATAGAGATCTGCAAGTTGTGCAGATTGGCGAAGGCATTGCGGATCAGGCCTGCGGTTAGCAGGGCGTAGAGATCCGGGTCAGGCTCTTCGCCGGCGAGTGCCAGTCCCCTGTCGATCTCGTTGGCGATGTCATCCAGATCCTCAGCCAGCTCCTCCGTGAGCAGGATCGCTTCCTGCCGATCGGCAGAGTCCGAGTCTTCGCCGAGGCGATCGCAGAGCAGCTGCCCCTCCCAGACCATCTGGCTCCAGCCATCAACCTTCTCGATGATGTCCTCGGAACGGTCCAGATCCAGGTCCGGATTGGATGAGTCCAGATGCTCATCGAGGACTTGCAGAGCTGCGAACTGCGCTCGATACCCGGCTTGTAGAGCCGAGACCAGGTCGAAGCTGACCATGAACTCCGAATTCAATTCCATCGCGAGCCCTCCAGTCCGTTGTCACCAGTCCCGATCGGACCGGTGCCGCTATCCTTCCTTCGGCAGCTGGCGGGACGCACTTGTGTGCTCTCCACAGGGAAAGTCTCGGCGGTGGATCCGAGTTCTCCGCCGCATGGGACTTATCCAGGCACCGGGCGCGGCTGCGAGGCGACAGGATCTCCCAACTGGAACCAGAGGAGCATGGCAGGAATCCCCGATTTGGGATCAGCTGGCGCCGGCCAGGCTGGCAGCTCTTGCCAACTGGCAGCCGCCCAGGGAAGCTGTCGCCTGCCCATGCGCGCACCTGCAGTGATCTTGGCAGCTCTTGTCCTTGCTGAGCCTTGTCGAGCCCAGGCCAGTTCTAGCAGTGGAGACGATCCCCGGCCTCTAGCCGGTCTGGATGCGACGAGCTTTCCCTTCGAGTGGCGGCAAGGCAGCTTCGAGTTTGGCAGCGACCTCGATCAGCCTTTCGAGAGCCTTGCAAGTCTCGCTGAACGCAGTCTGTCCATTCTTCGGCCCTGGATCGGTCGCGGCAGCAAGTCGCGATTGAGCAAGGAGGCTTATCGCGTCTACCTATGCGACGACGTCGAGAGAATCCGAGACTTGGAGAAGGTCTTCAAGATTCCGCGCATCGATCCGGATCAGGGACGGCAGGTCACCTTCCGTGGCGGCTTCTATCCGAGCGCAGGCATGATTGCCATTCCATCGCAGCCTGGCGAAGACATGCGCTGGGACCTGGTCCACGAGATCGGTCATGCGGTGTATTCGGAATTCCTGCTGGGCTATCTGATCAGTATCGGCGAGGGCATTTGTGAGTACGCCGCTGAGCGCATGGTCGAGGACGAGCCTGGTGCCGAACTTGTTCTGCGCCATCGGCGCGATTGGTTGCTGGACGAATGCCGGCAAGCAGTTGAAGCGGGCCTGCCCTCCCTGCATGACTTCGTTCCCCTGGGGCACTGGGAGTTTCTCGATGAGCGCGTGCGCAGTCGAAACTATGCCCTGGCCTGGAGTCTGGTGCGCTTTCTCAATCGCAGTGAAGATCCGGAAGTCGTCGGCAGGTGGGGGGACTTCATGCAGCTCATGGCGAGGCGGGCCCGTCCTTGGCAAGCCTTCCAAGAGATCTGGGATGTGGATCGCATCGATCCACTCTGGCAGAGATACGTGGCAGGCATTGCCCGTTGGACGCCGGTCTATGGCGAGTGGACAATCAAGGATGCGGAGATCGAGGCCAGGGTTGCGCCGGGTAGTAGCTCCTGGGCTCTTTGGCGCCAGCGTCCTCAAGCCGCTACGGCTTTCTCGATCAGCTTCCGGCTGCCTCAGGATCTCAGCCCCGAGCTCGGTCTAGGTTTCATCATCGGTCAGGAGGATTGGGAGAACTTCGTTGTCGCCGAGCTCAGGCCGGGGAATCTCCTCGCAGTCATCTCCCGAGATGACGGTCGTTGGTCCCCAGCTCATGAAAGCCCCTTGCCGCGAGCGGGGAAGGGGCCGGCGGGCAAGACCTTTCGCTTGGACTGTGCTGCGGACGGCAGCATCCGGCTGTGGCTCGATTCGGAGCTGATCTTGGAGAAGAAGGTCGGTGATCGTAGCCATGCCGGCTGGTTCGGGCTCTTCAGCAGCAGACCCAAGGGGGAGCCCGGCGACGAGCCCTTGGCGGCGCATTTCACTGCGGTGAGCGTTCGCCTGCGCTGAATTCCGGGCGGCGGTCACGGCTCGGCGGGAGGGAGATCCAGGCTAGCCCTCTCCCGGATGCTTCGGTATCCTCCCCGCGCTCCTCGCCCCTGGCACTCCCATACTCACGTGAAGGTCTCGCATCGCAAGCTGATGATGTCCGGTCTGGTGGCATGCTTCGCCATTCAGACCGGCTTGGTCTATAGCGACGATACCGCCTACCAGAATGCCCCCCTGACTTCCCTGGCCTTGGAGGGTCGGGAACTCTGGATGGATCACAACTGCCAGACCTGCCATCAGATCTATGGCTTTGGCGGTTTTCTGGGCCCGGATCTCACCAACGCCGCGGCGCGTCTCACCCGCGATCGCATCGAGCAGGTCCTCACCAAGGGTAGTTTGCAGATGCCCGCCTTTGGATTCAGCAGCCGCCAGATCGCTGCCATGGAGTCCTACCTGGTGGCGCTGAATGACACCGGTATCGGTCAGGCGAGAAAGGACATCCCGGTGCCCGCGCAGGAGATCTTCGCCGCATTGGATAAGCACAGCGCTGGCAATCCCATGTCAGAGCCGGCCCGCGGCGCCTACGACAAGTTCAAGACCATCTGCGCCAGCTGTCACACGCCCTTCCGCGCGACTCCCCTGGGACAGTTTCTTGCCGTAGACCTTTCCGATGTCCACTCGCGACTCAGCGAGAGCGAGATCAGAAAGGTGCTGAGCGAAGGTCGCCCTGCCAAGGGCATGATCATCACGCCTCTCGACCAATCGGAGCAGGATGGGATGCTCGCCTTCCTCGAATGGTTGGGTACTCACCGGCAGTCGCTGATGGAGAAGGTCGGCGAGCCCAAGCCCCTCGAGAGCCTGCCATGGTGGGAGTTCCGTTGAGATGAGTGCCGGCGACAAGATTTTGGGCGACAGGGTTCTACTCGTGCAGCTGCGCATGGCCCTGGCATCGGTGGCCTTTGCCATTCTTGGCGGCGCCCTGAGTGTTCTGCACTACATCCCCGAGGTGTCGGTGATGCTGGAGGGCGTCGGCCTGGGACTCACTCAGCTGCGGCCGATTCACACGGCCTTCACCTCAGTGTGGATCTATGGCGCGGCGGTGGCAGTGATCTACCACTACCTCCACAAGCAGGCGGGGGGGCTCAGTGCCGGCGACATTCGCCGCTTTTGGTTTCACACCACCCTCTGGCTGATTGCCGGGGTTGGCATCCTCGTGACCCTCCTGGCCAAGGTCTTCTCAGGCCGCGAGTACGTCGGCTTTCATGAAGTCTTCTCCGCGATCCTGCTCCTCGGTTGGTTTGCCTTCGCCTGGACCTTCCTCCGCAGACTGGCGAAGGGCTTCTGGGCGCAGCCGATCTACATCTACTTCTGGACCGTCGGCATTCTGTATTTCATCTACACCTTCCTCGAGTGGCACGCCTACCTGCTGCCCGGCGTCGGTGACAATCCGGTCCGCGATCTACAGCTGCAGTGGAAGTCCTGCGGCACCTTGGTCGGCTCCTTCAACTTCCTGGTCTATGGCTGCCTGGTCTACGCCAGCGAGCGCATGTCCGGTGACAAGACCTACGGCCAGTCGAAGACCGCCTTCGGCCTCTTCTTCGTCGGTTGCCTGAACTCCTTCACCAACTTCGCCCACCACACCTATCACCTGCCCGGCGATCACTGGGTCAAGTGGATCGCTTTCGTGGTGAGCATGCTCGAGGCAATCATCTTGCTGCACTTGATCTATGGCATCACCCAGATGCTCAAGAACAAGCAGCAGGGCGGCGAGTACTCCGCCGCAACCGGCTACATGGTTTCGGCCAAGTGGTGGACCACGATCATGCTGGTGGGCGGCATCGCCATCTCCGTGCCCCAGTTCAACTCCCTGATCCATGGCACCCACATGGTGGTCGGTCACGCCATGGGTACGGAACTGGGCATCGACACCATGATTCTCTTTGGCGCGGTGACCTTCCTGCTGAGCGACCTTCACCGCTCCAGCCCCCAGGCACTGGCGAGGCTGAGCAATCTGCGGGTGCGTCGGCAAACCCGGCTCCTCAATGTGGCCATGGCCCTCCTCGTCACCTGGCTCTCGGTCTCGGGCACGGTGCACGGTATCTATCGCTACGAGGGCCTGCCGGCCCCGGACTGGTTGGGCTGGGGTTGGTTCCTCTTCCCCCTCTGCGGCTTCCTGGTCGGTGGCATGCTGATCATGGTCCTCCTCCGCTGGTTTCCCCTGCTCTCCGCTCCCCAATTGCGGGCTGAGGATTCTCCCAGCCAGGGATAAATCCTCCAGCCGAGGAGGAGGCCTTGACAGGTGCACTTTGCAATATAAAGTGCGCCTCGCTCATGGAGTTGCAACGCGCCCTCAGTCAGATTTCGGAGATCCACGCACAGGTCCTAAAGCAGGAGCTCTTCGAGGGACTTCGCGCGGTGACCATGGCGACCACGGGCTTGATTGCCGTGCTCGCAGCCAGCCTCCAGACCAGCCTCTGGATTCCGAGCAGTCCTGCTGACTACGCCTGGTATTGGATCATCGTCGCGGTGATCTGTTGTTCGGTCTGCGCTCTCGATCTCTATCTCGGCTCACGCCACCGAGAAGGGGACTACCTCCGGCGACGGACGATCCCGGTGCTGGTCCAATTCGTGCCAGCGGTCGTCGTCGGCGCCCTGCTGACCTGGGGCATTCTGAATCTGGAGCCCTCCACCCAGCTCCTGCTGCCGGGACTCTGGTCCTTCATCTACTGCCTGGGGCTCTTCTCATCGCGGCCCTATCTGCCGCGAGCGGTGGGCTGGGTCGGGGCCTTCTATTTAGCCGCAGGGATCCTGCTGCTGATGTCCTCCGACCAGCAGCAAGGACTCTCACCCTGGGCGATGGGGATCACATTCGGCTTGGGACAACTCGGCTTCGCCCTTGTCCTGCATGTCAACCTGGAGAGGGGAGAACGATGAGCGCCAAGAAGAAGGGCAAGGCCGCGGGCCAGAAGAGCGGTGATGGGGCGGGCTACTACTCCTACGAGGGCCTGGATCGAGTCCTCCACGAGAAGGCCAGGCTGGGCATCCTAACGGCCCTGCTAACCCGTTCGGAGGGCTTGCTCTTCAATGACCTCAAGCAACTCTGCGATCTCACCGATGGTAATCTCAGTCGACACCTGCAAGTTCTCCTCGATGCTGGCCTGGTCAGCTCCTGGAAGGGTCAAGAGCGGGGTCGACCCCAGACCCTGGTGCGTTTGACCAAGGCCGGTCGACAGCAGTTTCATGAATACCTCCGCGAACTCGAGCGCGTCATTCAGGATGCGCAGATGCAACGGGGCAAGGCCGACGGCCTGGAACAGCCACCGGACTGGGCACCAGCCTGAGGAGCAAGCTGATGGAGCGAATGCAGTACGTGAATAAGCTTTGCAATACAAAGGATCTCTCCCTGGCGCTGGCCTTCCAGATCCTACGCGCAGAGACCATGGGCTTCTGCTTCGGGGTCCGCGATGCCCTCGAGCGCGCCTTCGAAGAGGACAAGCCAGAGGAGGTCAGCATCCATGGCGAGCTAGTCCACAACGAGGATGTGCTGCAGCGACTGCAGGAGAAGGGCTTCGACATCGGCGTCGGCCCTGATCCCGCAGTACTCCCCTCTCGCGATCGAGTTCTGATCACTGCCCACGGGGTGAGTGAGAAGGAGCGAGAGCGACTGCGTACGGCGGGCAAGACCCTGATCGACACGACCTGCCCCCTGGTGGAGAAGGTGCACAAAGCTGCCTGCGAGTTGGCCGCTGAGGGCTACCTGGTCCTGGTGATCGGCAAGCCGGGACACATCGAGGTGGAAGGGATCACCGGGGATCTAGAGGACTTCCGGATCGTGAACGCCATCGCCGATGTGGAGAGCTACGACCGGGACAAGATCGGCGTGATCTGCCAAACGACTTACCAGCAGGTGAAGGCGGGAGAGATCGTGACGGCGATTCGGATCAAGAATCCTGGGGCGGAGATTCGCTTCGTGGATAGCACCTGTGAGCCGACGCGGCAGCGGATCGCAGCGGTGCAGGA
>JAJFFD010000071.1 GCA_021776805.1 Planctomycetota bacterium | reverse complement strand
AATCGAGGTGCCCTTGACGTGCTCCATGGCGAAGAAGGGCTGACCAGTCTCGGTCATACCCGCTTCGTAGACCCGCGCGATGTTGCTGTGCTCCATCATCGCCAAGGCCTGGCGCTCCGCCTCGAAGCGCGCCAGGATCTGCTTGCTATCCATGCCCAGCTTGATGACCTTGAGGGCTACGCGACGACGAACAGGTGTCTTTTGTTCGGCGAGGTAGACCGTGCCCATACCACCTTCGCCCAGGACCGACAGGATCTTGTACGGGCCGATGCTGTCGGGTGAGGGCTCAGTCCCCGAGGCCTGCCGAGCCTTCATGCTGCGTATCTTCGCCTGCAGCTCTTCAATTCGTTCGGCGGTCGGTGGGTCTTCGGCTGCGTTCGCTGGTAGAGGTGTGCTGTCTTCCATGGCCTTGGCTCCTCCTCGAGCTTGCTGGCACAGAAGCAGGCGCGGGCGGAGCGAACTGGGCTTTTGCGAACTTTCTGCTGACCAGGAGTGCAGATCTAAAGGCGGGGTGACTTAGGACTTATCACAGGTCAACTGCACCAGTCCTGTCCCCGCTCCCCATCCCCTCAATCTCCCGCAGCAACTTCTCCAAGGCCCGCTTGTGACGCATCCGCGCCGCGTCTTCCGAGATCCCAAACTCCGCGCCGATCTCCTTGTATGCCACCCCATCCCAATCACGCAGCAGAACAATCCTACGATCCTCCGGCTCCAGCAGCTCCAAGCCAATACGCAGGGAGGCTTCCTCTTCGTGGCGCATGGCAACCTGACTGGGTCGCTCTCCACAGAGGGTCCCCGACCTGAGATCAAACACACTGTCTCGAGGCAGCGCACTCTCCCGATCCATGTCCCGTCGGCGAGTAGCGAAGTAGTCCGCGTGATTGCAGAGCACGCTCTCGGCGATTCGCCCGATCAATGCGCGGAACTGTTCGCGACCCTGAACCATGAACTTGGGGCAGTAGCGGAGAACCTCGACGAGAACATCCTGCAGATAGTCCTCCGCCTCGCCCTTCTTTTGCAGCTTCGGCCCGAGGCGCATGGCGACGTACTCACGAATCCAGGACATGTCTCGCTCGAGCAGAAAGTCCAGAGCAGATCGATCGCCGGCGTGCCAACGGCTGAGATGGAGAGTCGTGTCTCCGTTCTGCTCACTCATGATGTGCCCAGGGTGAGGACTTCCAGAGATCTGCATGCAGCCCGCCGATTCTCTCCGCATGTCTTTGGCGTCTTTCGCTGACCTGCATCAGTTCTGAGTATTCCTCTGGTTGCTCGCTTCCTTCTTCGTCTTCGCTGCTGATCCGAACTTGGTCCGTTGCAATATCGCCAAGGAGAGTGAAGGGAGTGAGCAAGGTTGCGAAGACGAGCCCAGAGCTGCGGTCACCCTCTTTGAAGAGCCTGCACAGAACAGAGTTTCTCGGGAGAGGAATGCCCACTCCGCCCTCGTGAGTAGAGCCAAAAATCACTCGCCCAGGCCATTCCAATTCCCATTCGAGAGTGCTGTCGACTCTGGTCAAGTGAGTGCAGGCTGCCAACCAAAGAGCATCCGCGCGAATCGACACGAGTGCGGGTGGCGACGACCTAAGCAAGGCAGCTCCATATGAGAGGTAAATCTCACGTAGGGCAATGAAATCGGGCAGTCCAGAAGGCGTCAGGGGTTCGAGGGCACGGCGGAGGCTATCCAGATTCACTAATGGCTCTCCGGCCGCATTCACCCAGGAGCGCAATTCTTGGACGAATTCAGGCTCGTGATCCGAGCTCGCCAGCTCATACCAAGAGCGCGTCCTTGCTTGTGTTTCGAGAATGCGAATCTGCGCATCTTCATCGGCAGCGCTAGCCAAGAGGCCTCTTGTGAAAGCGGGTCGCTCCGGCCGACTAGACTGGACAACCTCGCTAATCCGGAGATTGCCGGTGAGGACAAGTGAGCCAAGCCAGGCCAAGGAATCTCCATTGACATCAGAATGGCTGAGAAGAATCGCGCTGCTCTGGACCATATCCTGTTCGAGGAAGCCCCTGATTACCCGCCAGCCTTCTTCGCCCTCGATTGTCACTCGGCCTTCGTTGCCACCCAGGATCCTGTGGAGTGCTTCAGGGAGTTTCCTTTCCTCACCTTGGAGCCATGAGCTGACAGCGACTACATCCGAATGATCGCCGTGTAGAAGCATGTCTCGGTTTGGGATAAGCACCTGGCACGTCTCTACGCGGCGAGTCAGGGCCTCCTGCCACATGCCCAGAGTGCAGCTGGGTAGGCATATCAGAGCGAGAAGCAGTGCTGTGCCTTTGCAACTCCGGACCATCGACGAAGATTAGACATGTTGCAGGGGAACAGGGATAGGTCCGTTCGGGGTATCCCCTGTCTCTAGCCGTCCGCCGCGATGCAGTACAAATACCGCGCCCCGCGTAGATAGATCTCCCCATCAGCCAAGGCCGCCGAAGCGCTGAATACCTCGTCCAGTTGGTTCACAGCAATCTGCTCCAGGCCTTCCTCTCCCGGCTTCAGCACCATGGTCATGCCATCGAGATCACTCACGTAGATGTGTCCATTCGCAGCGACCGGCGAAGCATAGATGTTGTACAGCGGTCCCAAACGGAATCGATTGTGCGGCGTACCCGTCTCAGGACGCATCTGCGAAAGCACGTTCTGGTAGTGGGCCAGGAAGTACAACCAACCATCGTACAGGAGAGGCGAAGGCACGTAGGGTGTACTCCGTCTTGTTGACCAGAGCACATTCTCGGTCCCCGAGATGTCACCCTTCGCGCCAGCGAGCTTGATGCCGAACATGGCGCGCTTCTCGTAACTGCTGCCGGCGATGACGATGCCATCCAGGTGCACCGGACTGGCGACGATGTTTTGAGACATGCCACCGCATTCCCAGATAACCGCACCGTCGTCCAGGTCATAACCGCGAATGCGCTTGGTGCCGCTGACGATGAGTTGTGACTTGCCGTTGTGTTCGACCACGATCGGGCTTGCCCAGGAAGTCATTTCGTCGCGCTGCTTACGCCAGACCTCCTCGCCGGTCTTTTTGTTGAGGACCACAAGGAAGGAATCTTCTTCGTGATCCCAGACGACTGCGATGCGATCCCCGTGCAGGACCGGGCTGCTCCCCTCACCATGACCATGCTTGACGGTCATGTCACCGAAATCCTTCTTCCAGATGAGCTCGCCATCTTCTGCATTCAGAGCAAAGAGTCCCTGGGAGCCGAAGGCGGCGAAGAGCGTCTCGCCGTCGGTTACTGGCGAAGCGGAAGCCAGGCTGCCGCTGCCATGTGCGCCCGAGTGGGGGAGCAACTCGACGAGAGTTTGCTGCCAGAGGACATTGCCGTCCTTGCGGCTGAGAGCGATGGCCACGTAGCGCTGCTTTCTCGTGACCGGCTTGTTGTCGTGTGCCCCCGGCGCGTTATCGGGTACCGGATCGAGCTCATCCCCGAAGGGAATGGCGGCGGTCACGAAGATGCGATCACCCCAGATCACCGGCGTGCCGTGACCGTGGCCCGGTAACTCGACCTTCCAGCGGATGTTCTTCTGTTCGTTCCACTCGATGGGAGGCTTGGCATGGGGCGCTTCACCGGTGAAGAGTGGTCCGCGCCACTGCGGCCAGAACTGCGAGGCATCCGCCTGTGCGCTGATCGCGTTAGTGAGAAGGAAAAGGGCGAGGGAGATGCGCATGGGTCGCTGACGACGAGGGCCTATGGGAACTCCATAGAGTCTAGCTAGGGGAGGAAGCGATCCCGCTCGGCAGGGCTGGGAATGCGACAGACTTCTCGCTTGCCGAACCAGCGGTAGCGATTGCGGGCGATGAGGCGGTAGACCGGATTGCGGATGAATCGTGGGATGATGCGAGCCAGGCTGAGGACCCAGAAGAAACCGCCGAGGCGGCGATAGATCTGGAGGCTGGCGTCGGACTGTTGGTGACTGCCGACTTCATCCAGGTAGATGAGGGACCAGGCCTGGGGATCGCTCGGGGGGGCGGGGAGCAGTTCTTTGGCGCTGCTGCCTTGAAGGGGGGCGAAACGGAAGATGGCCTGCTTGTCGTGGCGGAGGATTTGATCGACGAAGCGGTTGCAGAGTCCGCAGACACCGTCGAAGAAGATGATGGGCTGGGAGGGCTCTCGATTCCTATCGCTCACGATTCACGAAGATACCCCATCCTGGGCGGGAACACGGGAGCAGGTGGCGAGCAGCCCTCAATGACAGGCTACAATCCCCGAGAGCTGGCCCCAGCCGCGAAACAAGAGGACTCCGCCGGCAATCAGCAGGGTCCCCTGCGAGAGCCGTAGCATTCCCTTCGGACCCAGATGTCGGCGCAGCCAGCCGAGTTGTACCTGCGCAAGGACTAGGAGTGGGCAGGAGCCCAGGGCGAAGGCGAGCATGCTGACCGCTCCGGTGCCCGGGTTGCCGCTGAGGATCGCCGCTGCGAGAGCTGCATACAGTAGGCCACAGGGCAGCAGAGGGGTGCAGGCTCCGAGCAGGCCCGCACGGAGGCTTACCGGTAGGAGTTGCGCTCTTCGCATGATGCCGGGCAGTGCGTTGCCGAGAAGCGATGCGGAGGCCTGTGCCCTGCCGAGGCCGAGTGCAAAGAGCAGCATGAGCCCGCCAAGGAACATGGCGAAGCCGCCACCGCTGGCAAAGGCTGAGGTACCGCCGAGGGAGCCGAGGCCGCCGGCCAGGGCGCCAAGACCCGTGTAGGCAGCAGCGCGTGCGCCGTGATAGGCAAGCAATCCTGGCAAGCCACCTGGAAAGAGCCCGGCAAGAGGCCCGCACATGCCCGCACAGTGCAGGCTGTTGGCGGCGGCAAATCCCAGGCTTTCGACAAAGACCATTGCAGCGCTTGAGAGCTGGATGCGAGGCAGAATTTCAATGCCCTGCAAAAAGCCAAGATGTTCTGTGCCATGAAGAAGGATTGATCCTGAAGGAAAGAACCGGGATACAAACCCGTTGCGCCAGCGATGATGACAGCAAGGGCATCGCTGGCATCGAGGCCGCAGCAGAGCCTCGCGGAAAGAGGCATTGCGCCGGGGGTCTGCGCCCACTGCGGGCTACCCGTGCCACAAAGCCGTGGCAGCGATCGCTTCTGCTGTTCTGGCTGCGCGGTGGTTTTTGAGCTGATTCGCTCCGAGGGCCTGGAACGCTTCTACGACTTGGGTGGCAGTCCGGGCCTGGCAGTTGGCAGGGCGCCGCGAGTTCGCAAGAGAGACTGGTTGCCTGATCTGGTCGAAGAGGGTCGACAGGCAGACGGCAGGGTGCAGTTGACCGTCGATCTGCAGGGAATTCGCTGCGCAGCCTGTGTCTGGCTCTTGCAGGAGCTCTGGCGGCGTCGAGATGGCGCCCTCGCCTTTGAGCTCAATCCGGCCCTCGGCCGGGCCCGCTTGAGCTATGACGAGCAGGCCTTGTCCATTGGCGAGTTCTTTGACAGCTGCGAAAGGCTGGGCTATTCGGTTGGGCCCGCAAGCAGGAACAGGCAGTCACGGGACGATGGGCTTTTGCGCCGCCTGGGTGTTTGTGCAGCCCTTGCACTGAACGCCATGATCTTCGCGCTGGCTCGCTACTTCGGGCTGGGTGAAGAGGGTGGCAGTCTCGACTTGCTCTTCGAGCAATTGTCCTTCGGACTGGCAAGCATTGCCTTGGTGGTGGGTGGGCCAGTCTTCTTTCGGGCAGCTTTCAACGGGCTTCGACAGCGGGTGCTGCACTTGGACCTGCCCATCTCCATGGGCATCCTGCTCGCCTACAGCAGCTCGGCGTTGGCGTTCTTCCTCCCTGGCCTCAGCGGTGAGAGCTACTTCGACACGGTGACGATTTTCATCGCGCTGATGCTTGTCGGGCGCTACTTGCAGCAGCGGGCCGTGCAGCGCAATCGTGACTACCTGCTCGAAAACGATGGCGCCGAACATCTCCATGCTCGACGCCTCTGTGCCGGCAAGCTCGAGCGGGTGCAGATTCGCGAGATCGAGGCGGGCGACCTTCTCTTCCTCGCACCAGGGGATCTTCTGCCGGTGAGAGCGAGCCCGGTTGAGGGCGCAGCGTCGTTTTCCCTGGATTGGATCTCCGGCGAATCCCTGCCGCGTTCCTTTGCGAGTGGTGAGGCTGTGCCGGCCGGAGCCTTCCTCTGTGGCGGGCGACCACAGAAGTTGCGGGCTGCAGCCAATGCGGAGGACTCGGGTCTACTCGATCTCCTGGCGACTCCCCAAGGTGATCGGGAGGAAATGCGTGGGCAGGGGAGGTTTTGGCTCCTGCTCAATCGAATCTACGTGGGACTCGTGCTCGGGTTGGCCAGCCTTGCAGCGATCGTCTGGGCCTGCATCGATCCCAGTCGAGTTGCGGGAATCACGACTGCTGTCCTGGTGGTTACTTGCCCCTGTGCTTTGGGCTTGGCAACCCCACTGGCTTTCGACATGGCCCTGGCACGCTTGCGCAGACATGGGGTCTATGTGCGCAGTGTCGCCTTGCTCGAGAAGCTACGTCACCTGAAGAGCATCGTCCTCGACAAGACAGGAACCTTGACCTGGGGAGATCTCCAGGCCCATGTCCTGCGTACTCCCAGGGACGACTTGCGCGATGTCATATTCAGCATGGCGCAGAGCAGCAATCATCCGGTGAGTCGAGCTATCGTTGGGGCGATCGCAGCGGGCGCGAGCTATATCCCGGAGCTAGAGGTGGAAGAAGTGTCCGGGCAGGGACTGCGATGTCGGCATGATGGCAAGGTCTATCGGCTCGGAGGAGGCAGTTTTGCCTTTGGTGATTCTGTTGCAGTGACAGTCAAGAATGATGGCCTTTGCAGCTTCACATGCGATGGTCGCGTCGAGGCCTGTTTTCAAGTCGACGAGGACTATCGGCCGGGCAGCAGAGAGGAGATCGCGGCCTTGGCAGGCCTTGGACTGGATCTCTATCTCTGCAGCGGAGACTCGCTGGAGAAGGTGCAACGAGCAGCGCGAGAACTCGGTCTGCCCAGTGAGCGTGTCTTTGCCGGCATGAGTCCGGAGGACAAGGCTGCGCTGTTGCGCAAGTTGGATCAAAGCGACTGCATGATGGTCGGAGATGGCATCAATGATGCGCCGGCCTTCGATGTCGCCTACTGCGCGGGAACGCCGGCCGTCGATCGGCCGGTGATGCCCTCCCGCGCAGACTTTTTCTACACAGGTGCAGGTATCTCTTCTCTGCGCTGGCTCCTGGGAATGAGCAGTCTCTTTCACTCGGTAGTGACCAGCAATCTCTGGTTAGCGGGGATCTACAACCTGTTGGCGCTGAGCCTGTGTTTTGCGGGGCTCATGTCGCCCCTTCTCTGCGCTCTGCTCATGCCACTCAGCTCGATTCTCTTGATCGGGCACAGTGCCTGGCGCATGCGGAAGAGTCGAGTTTTCTCTGAGGTGCCGGCATGACAGTGATCCCTCTGCTCGTGTTCTGCAGCCTCTCGCTGGCGGCATGCGGCGTCATCTTCTTTCTCTACAGCACGCGTCGCCGTGACCACCAGCACGCGGATCGCTTGGCCCTGCTTCCCCTCGAAGAGGATGCATCACCCCTGGGCCAGTGCGGACAAACCGAACAAACCGAACAAGAAACGCAATCAAAGACCTGATCATGGAAGAACAAGTTGCTACGGAGACCAAGCGAATCAAGTACGACGATGGCGTCGTGCGGGGGTTCATCTGGTTTTCGGTCGTTTGGGGTCTGATCGGCATGCTGGTTGGACTACTCGCTGCCCTGCAGATGAGTTTCTGGCAGGTGAACTTCGAAACCTCATGGCTCACCTTCGGCCGGATCAGGCCTCTGCACACCAATGCGGTGATCTTCGCCCTGGTGGGGAACATGCTCTTTGCGGGGGTGTACTACTCCTCGCAGCGATTGCTAAAGACGCGGATGGCGTCGGACGCCTTGTCCAAACTGCACCTCTGGGGATGGCAGCTGATCATCCTTGGAGCTGCGATCACCCTGCCCATGGGGATCACCCAATCCAAGGAGTACGCGGAGCTCGAGTGGTTCCTCGACATTGCCGTGGCCCTGGTCTGGGTGGCCTTCGCGGTGAACTACTTTTGGACGCTGAAGATCCGCAACGAGAAGAATCTGTACGTGGCGATCTGGTTCTACATCGCCACCATCCTGACGATCCCGATGCTCTACATCGTCAATAACCTGGCCTTGCCGGTTTCAGGGACGAAGAGCTACGGTGTCTTTGCGGGCGCACAAGATGCTTTGACCCAGTGGTGGTATGGGCACAACGCAGTGGCCTTCTTCCTGACCACGCCAATCCTGGGCATCATGTATTACTTCCTGCCCAAGGCGGCAGGACGCCCGGTCTATAGCTACCGCCTCTCCTTGATTCACTTCTGGGCTCTGATCTTCATCTATATCTGGGCGGGGCCACATCATCTTCTCTACACGGCATTGCCGGACTGGGCGCAATCCCTCGGCATGCTCTTCAGTTTGATGCTCTGGGCACCCTCCTGGGGCGGCATGTTGAACGGGCTCCTGACCTTGCGTGGCGCATGGCACAAGGTGCGCACGGATCCGGTGCTCAAGTTCTTCGTCGCTGGAGTGACCTTCTACGGTATGGCGACCTTCGAGGGGCCTCTGCTCAGCATCAAGTCCGTTAGCGCGCTAGGGCACTATACGGATTGGATTATCGGTCACGTGCACTCTGGAGCGCTTGGCTGGAACGGCTTCATGGCCGCTGGCATGTTCTACTACCTGGTTCCCAGGCTGTATGGCACCAAGCTCTACTCCCGCTCCATGGCGGACATGCACTTCTGGATCGGAACCTTTGGCATCCTGCTCTATGTGGTCGCCATGTGGGTGGCGGGTATTACCGAAGGGCTGATGCAGCGGGCGGAGACCGCGGATGGGCTCTCGCTGCAGTACCCGAGCTGGGTGGAGATCGTCAGCGCGGTGCTGCCCATGTATATGGCGCGTAGCCTGGCCGGTGCACTGTTCATCTTCGGTTGGATCCTGATGATCGTGAACCTCTGGAAGACCATGCGTGGTCAGCAGAAGGTCAATGGTGAGGCGGACGTCACGGTCTTGCGTCCCGAAACAGGTGGGCCGAGTTTTGCCTCGCTCACCCTGGGTGCACCAGTCATCCTGACTGTTCTCGGCTTGATCTGCGGCTTCTTCATGGTCGCCGGAGACCCGATCCTCGGCACCGTGGGTTTGGTGGGTATGTTCGCTGTCTGTGTGGCCACGGCATTCAAGGTGCACTGGGCCAGTCAGGGTGGGCGCTTCGAATGGCACCGCATTCTGGAAGGTAGGCCGCTGGCATTCACCTTCTTGATCATGCTCGCACTCGTTGCAGGGGGCATCGTCGAATTGCTTCCAGGCATCATCATCGACAAGGAGGTGCCGCGAGCTGCGAATGGGGAGATAGCAGTGATGCCATACACAGCCCTCGAGCTAGAAGGGCGAGATATCTATGTGCGAGAGGGATGTTATCTCTGCCATTCGCAGATGATCAGGCCCTTCCGTAGCGAGAAGTTGCGCTATGGCGATCCGAGTCGCATCGAAGAGTCCATGTGGGATCACCCCTTCCAGTGGGGATCCAAGCGCACCGGTCCCGATCTGGCTCGGGTGGGTGGTACCAAGGACAATCTATGGCACTACGAGCACATGCTCGACCCGCGCTCAGTATCGCCGACTTCGAACATGCCATCATATCCCTGGTTGCTCAGCAGTCAGGTGGACCTGGAGGACACTCCCGGCAAGCTGCACGCCATGCAGGCCTTGGGTGTTCCCTATACCGATGCGCAGATCGCAAGCGCAGTGGTTGACTATGAGGCGCAGGCGAAGATCTACGTCGACGATCTGGCAGAAAAGGGCCGGGCTGGTGTCGATGCGCGTTCGGAGATCGTGGCGTTGATCGCGTATCTCCAACGCTTGGGCAAGAACCTCGTCCCCGCGCCCACGAATATTGGAGCCATCAAGTAGGAGTGACAATGTTTAGAGACTTCTTTTCATCCAGCAATCTGCTCAGCCTGCCAGTGCTCAGCATGCTGATGTTCATCGCGGTCTTCGCCGTGGCCGTTGCTTGGAGCTTGGCACGCAAGCGCAAGACCTACTATGAGCGTATGTCTCGCCTACCACTCGAGGAGGATTGATCATGAGCAGTCTCCAAGATCAGGTCGGCGACCACGACTTCGATGGCATCCAGGAGTTTGACAACCATCTTCCCAATTGGTGGCTGTGGAGCTTCTACCTCGCCTGCATATTCTCCGTGGGCTACTGGGTCAGCTACCACATCTTCGGCTTTACGGATCTTCCGGCTGGTGAGTATGCGGCGCAGATGACCGAATACCGGCTCGAGAAGGAGCGGCAGGCTGCCAACCAACCTCTCAATGAAGAGACTCTTCAGGCGATGGCGACGGAGGAAGTGCACGTGGAGGCCGGTCGTGCGATCTTTATCGCCACCTGCTCGACATGCCACTACGACGATGCACGCGGCAACATCGGCCCCAACTTGACCGATAAGTTCTGGCTGCATGGTGGTAAGGCGATGGACATCTACACGACCATAAGCAAGGGCTACCCAGACAAGGGTATGGTCGCTTGGGAGCCAACACTCGGCCTGATTCGCTGTATGCAGGCGACTGCTTTTGTGCTCTCGATCAAGAACACCAATGCCGCCAACGGCAAGGCTCCTCAGGGAGAGGAGGAGAAGTAGCTCGCCGATGCCTGCACGCCATCCAGATCTCGATAGTCTGTATTGCATTCGAGAGGATGGCTCCAGGCAGACGATCCATACCGCGGATGTCGGTGGGCGCTACCAGCGGCGGAAGAAGATCATCTGGGCGCTGCTAATTGCCACTTATCTGATTCTTCCCTGGATCGAAGTGGGCGGCAAGCCGGCCATTCTCATCGATATCGCCAAGCGGCACTTCTATCTCTTTGGGCTCACCTTCAACGCCCAAGATTTTTACCTGGCGTTCTTTCTTCTGACCGGGATCGGTTTCACGCTCTTCGTTGTAAGCGCCCTCTTCGGCAGAATCTGGTGCGGCTACGCCTGTCCTCACACGGTCTTTCTCGAGGCGATCTACAGGCGTCTCGAGCGTTGGCTCGAGGGCTCAGCAAGTAAGCGTGAGCGACTCGCAAGCGCCCCCTGGGGCATGTCCAAGATCTTGCGGCGCGGTAGCAAGTGGTTCTTCTACCTGGCCATCTCCGGGTTCCTTGCCCATGTCTTCTTGAGCTACTTCCTTGGGGTGGACGAGGTCTTTGCGGCGATGGTGAATCCACCCTCCGAGCATCCGGCCGCATTCACCTTCGTGCTCATCTTCACCACGATCATCTACTTCAACTTCACCTGGTTTCGTGAGCAGCTCTGCATCGTCATCTGTCCGTACGGTCGCTTACAGGGTGTGCTCTATGACGCTGATACGGTCAATGTGACCTATGACTCGGGTCGCGGGGAGCCACGCGGCAAGTACACCAGTGAGAAGCGTGGCGACTGCATCGACTGCTTCCGCTGTGTTGCGGTCTGCCCGACTGGGATCGATATCCGTAACGGCACGCAGATGGAGTGCATCGGCTGTGCTAACTGCGTCGACGCATGCGATGAAGTCATGCGCAAGCTCGATCAACCATCGGGCCTGATCCGTTACGACTCACTGCGTGGGATCGAACAGGGCGAGAACCGATTCCTGAGGCCACGGGTCTTTCTCTACGCCTTTCTCCTGCTGATCGGGATGAGCGTCTTCACCATCGCGGCTTTTGGCCGCAGTCCATTCGAGGCCAACATCCTGCGCCTCCCGGGTCAGGCTTTCACTCTCGAAGAAAAGACCGTTCTCAACCCCTTTACTATCCATCTCTACAACAAGCTTCCCGAAGGACACGAGTTTTCGATCGAAGTGCTCGAGCCTGTCGATGCCGAGGTGACGCTGCCGATCGATAGTGTCGAGCTCGAGTCTTTGGGTGATACTCGCCTGCCCGTTTTTGTGCGGATTCCTCGTGCGACCTTCACTCCTGGGATGCGCTTGCAGTTGCGCGTCACCGCAGGTGGACAGGAGAGAATCGTCGAAGCGCCCCTGCTAGGACCTAGTCGATGAAGTCAATCAAGAGAGTATTTGCGGAAAGGCCCTGGTTGCTGGTCGTTCTCGCACTGCTGTTTTCAGTGGTGCAGAGCCTGACCTTTGTCGTGGTCGCCTCTTGGTCCTGAGCGAGCAAGTCAATTGCCGCGCAGGTTTACCAGTTCGCTGATCTCGGAGTAGGTGGTGGACTTGCCAGGCCCCGCGATCACCAGGCGAAACATGACCAACTTGCCATTGTCGTCTCCGTCTACCTTGAGCTCGAACCCTCCTGGGTATGGATTGCCAGGGCTCGCGTTGCCATAGGCGGGGATCGGGATGTCCAAGGACCCATTCGCCGCGACGTGCATGTGTCGCATGCTGAGTAGATCGGGAAAGCAGCGTAGAGGATTGGCTGGGATCTTCTCGTTTGGAGGCAGCGGCTGAGTGGCGCCAATGACAATGCGGTGCAGACCTCGCACGCGGCCCTGTTCCGGATCCCAGGCAAAGTTGATGTTCTTGCTGCGTAGTTCGTCCAGCACGTTCATCTTGCGGAGCGGGTCGAGGATCTCCCTGATATCCCCGAGGCTGGCAATGCGCGCGCTTGTCCATTCGGCGAGATCGAGTTTGCCGTTCTCGACCTCGCGTAGGTAGTAGAGGACGAAGGCGTATGTGCTGATGCGGGCGAAGTCGCCTGATCCAAGATCCAAGGTGGCGACATCGGCGCTGCGTGCAATGAACAGGATGTTGCCGACTTCGTAGCTGCCGGGCGCATCGCGATCAAAATAGCCCCGATCTGTCAGCAGTGGCAATCGACTGCCAGCCAGGAGGGTTGTGGCTGAGGTGTCCATAGCTGCCAAATAGCCATCGCCGTAGCTGCCCTGCGTGAAGATCTTGCTCGCGAAACCAGCATGCTTACGAATTTCACGAGCAAATCTGGTTGCGACTTCATCAACGCGTACCTGATCCGCCTGGTGAACCTGGGTCCGTGAGAGCCCGGCAATGGATTCGGCGATCATGACGCTGAGCATGCCCAGAGCAGTGAATGCCATGAGACTCTCCAACAAGGTGAAGCCACCACAGTTGCCCTTGTCTGCGCCCGCTTTCATGATCGCTCCATGGCTAGCGAAGGACTCGTACCCTCACTTGATGGTGGCTCATGTGCAGGGGGCGCTGTTGGTGATATGCCTCAACACGGAACAGATACTCACCCTCGGGAAAGTCGCTAGGGTCCGTCGTCAGCAGGAAGGACTCGCTGCCTGCGGCGCTGTCATTAATTAGTAGAGCCAAGTTGCCGGGGCGCTGGCCGACCTCGCCTTCCTGTTTGGTGAGGAGTTCGAGCCAGGTTGCGCCACCGTCTGCGCTGTACAGAAGGCGGTAGGCGAACTCTGCCTCAGGGTCGTAGTTGATCGGATAGCCGCTGGTGAAGGCCTGTTGGTCGAAGCGAACAAAGTCCGCATCCCAGCGCAGCATGAAGCTTGCGGGGTTCTTGTAGATCTGTCCCTCACTGGGCTCCAAGAGTTCGACTAGAGGCTGTTGAACCACTGCTTCGCTGATGCCTGGCTCGCCGGCGCGGTGAAAGGTTCGCAGCCCGAACATGACGGCCGCGCTCGCCAGCTCTTCGTGGTAGCTCGGTCCTGCTGGAGTGTTGGCGACCACGCAAAGGAATGCGGTGGCTGGATCCAATGGACGCTCGAGCCCGATCGACCCAGCGGCGTACTGATCCGTGTCCGAGTCGTAGTAGCTTTCGAAGAGGGAAGCCACCGACTTGGGATAGCTGTCCGTGAAAGCGAAGTAGGGTAGGGCTGTAGGCAGGGGGAGATCGGTGACGAAGGGGCTGCTACAGGGCAGGGTCGCGGGTAGCACTTCGTTGACTGCGTCGGCGATACTGGCTGCTTGAGGGGTGAGTGAGGCGTCCGGTGGACTGAGCGGCGTGATGTGCTGGAATGTCTGCAGAGCCGTTCCGCAGTCCATCATGGCGATTGCGCCCTCGGGGCCAGTATCGGCGCCGAAGCTCAGACTCTGGTAGCGCGAGCCGATGGGTAGATCGGTGAGGCTTGCCTGCGAACGCAGCTTGCGGTGAAAGTTGCCTGGACTCGAGCCGACCGGCAGATTGCCGCTGTTGAGGATGCTCGCGTACTCCGAGTCTGGCCAAAGCTCGCCCAGCCAGGCTTTGGACCAGAAGGTCGATGCGCCGCTGCCCATGATGACTTGTTCGCCCGCGAGAGTGCTGGGGCTGGTAGCGCTGCTTCGCATGCTGTTTGCGAGTCTGCTGCCACCCAGGCCGAAGAAACTTCCTGGCACCGTGATCGCCTGCGGGTTTGCGGCGGGTCCACCGGCGAGGGCCATCTCGCCACCCAAGGGCATGAAAGCCCCCAGCGGTCCACCGGCGGAAATGAAGACCGAGTTCGATTCTTGCAAGCCGTTGCGTAGGACTTGAGCCAGGCGCGGGACGTCATAGTGTGTGCCGGGGCCAAAGCTATCCTGGAGTCTACTGCTCTCGAAGCAGGGCCAGTCGCTTTGGACATTATCAACATCGTCGCGGAGATTGTCCGCGTGCCAGTTGTAGCCATGGGGAAAGCTGAAGCCGCCGGCCACCAGGTCCGCATAGGGATTGTGACGTGGATCACCATTC
>JAJFFD010000008.1 GCA_021776805.1 Planctomycetota bacterium | reverse complement strand
GCAGCAAGCTATTTGCTGTGGCGATGATGGGGCACCCCGCTAGCCTATGGCCCGCCCAAAGACCAAGAGAGCGAGAGCCAATTTGACTCAGTCCGACCTCGCGTCAGCAAACCAACACAATCCCACCGGCCATCCCTCCGGGCTCTACATGCTCTTCTTTGCGGAGATGTGGGAGCGATTCTGTTTCTACGGCATGCGTTCCCTGCTGACTCTCTACATGGTCAGTGAGGTCTTCAAGTACACGGACAGCGAGGCTGCGGATGTCTACGGCAGCTATAACTCGCTGATCTACCTCACGCCGATCTTGGGCGGAGTCATCGCTGATCGACTCCTCGGCTTCCGCTGGACGATCCTGGTAGGTGGCCTCTTCATGGCTGTCGGTCAGTTCACCATGACCGTGCAGGAGGAGCTGTTCTTCTTCACCGGCATGGCCTTCATGGTGGTGGGGAACGGCATGTTCAAACCGAACATCTCCACCCTGGTAGGCAAGCTCTACAAGGAGGGCGATCCACGCCGGGACTCGGGTTTCACGATCTTCTACATCGGCATCAACATGGGTGCCTTCCTGGCGACTTTGATCTGCGGCTACTTCGCGGAGACTCAGGATTGGACGATCGGTTTCGGCATCGCTGGAGCTGGCATGCTCTTGGGGCTCTTCACCTTTGGCGTCGGTAGAGAACGCCTGCAAGGCCATGGCGAGCCGCCGAATCGAGAGACCTTCGCGCGCAACATGGGCCTGATCGTCATCTGCGGGATCGCCCTGGTGCCGGTGGTCTATACCCTCCTGAGTCAGAACAAGATCGTTGAGTACGTGCTCGAAGCCGCGGTTGTCCTTGTCCTTGGGACCTTGTTGGTCACCGCCTTCCGCTCCGAGAAGACCGTGAGAGAGAGGCTCTTCGTGCTTCTCATTCTTTGGGTCTTCCACAGCATGTTCTGGATGTTCTTCGAGCAAGCAGGTACCTCACTGACCTTGTTTGCAGCGCGGAACATCGATCGCGAAACCGTCTTTGGAACCTTCCCTGCTGCCTGGGGACAGTTCTTCAATCCCTTCTTCATCCTGACCTTCGGCTCCCTCTTTACCTGGCTTTGGCTGCGTTTGGGCCGCATGGGCAGAGACCCCTCGATCCCAACGAAGTTCGGTCTCGGCCTTCTCCAGCTGGGCGCCGGTTTTGGTGTTCTGGTGATTGGGGCGGGGTTGGTTGGGGACACGGGCTTGGTGTACTTGCCGATCCTCGTGATCTGCTACCTGCTGCATACCACCGGCGAACTCTGTCTCTCGCCTGTCGGCTTGTCTGCGGTTACCAAACTGGCTCCCAAACATCTCACTGGGATGGTCATGGGCGCTTGGTTCCTGTCGATCTCAGTCGGTCAGTTCGTAGCGGCGAGAATCGCGGGCAGCACGGGAGAGGCCGGCGGCGAGGATCTTACGCCGCCAGAGACTCTCCCTATCTACACCGAAGTCTTCGAGCAGATCACAATGTACGCCGTCGGCGCCGGTCTGCTACTCATTGTGATGGGCAAAATCTTCCTCAAGCGCTGGCTCCACGGAGTCAAGTAAGCCCGGTCCGTTCAAGCAACCTCTCATTAGGAGTTCCAAGTGCTTACTGGTCACCCCAAAGGTCTCTATCGCCTCTTCTTCATCGAGATGTGGGAGCGCCTCGCTTTCTACACGATGGTCGGTGTGCTGCTCCTTTACACCATCGACAACGAGAAGGGCGGTCTGGGCTTGCCCAGCGCAGTCGGCAACGAGATCTATGGTCTCTATCTGGCCTTCGTGTACTTCACTCCCTACTTGGGAGGAATGATCGCCGACCGCTTCCTCGGCTACCGAAAATCGGTGCTCCTCGGCGGCATCTTCTTTGCAACCGGCTTCTTCCTGATGGGCACCTACGGTCAGGTGCCATTCATATCGGGCTTGGTCTGCCTCTGCATCGGCAACGGCTTCTTCAAGCCGAACATCTCGGTGATGGTGGGCAACCTGTACAAGCAGGGCGATCCAAAGCGAGACGCAGGCTTCAACATCTTCTACATGGGCATCAACATCGGTGCCTTCATCGCCCCTTTCCTCGCCACCTACTTTGAGAACCATGTGGGGTGGCTCGCCATCTTCCAGGCAGCGGGTGTGGGCATGATCGTGGGGATTAGCGTGTTGTTGTTGAGTTGGAAGCAGCTTGCCGATGCCGATCGCATGCCCGAGCGCGGTCCGGATGACACGCCCTTCAGCGAGGTCATGAAGAAGATTCTCGGGCCGGCGCTGGCTGCTGGAGTTGCTGGCTACTTCGCGGCTATCTACGTGCTCGAGCCGATGATCCCGGGCCTCACCGACCTGGTGCGGCCGGCAATCGTTGGCTTCCTGGCAGGCATGGTGCCAATCGTTCTCTTCTTTCTGCGTCTGGCTGGCAATGCCAACGAGGAGGAGAAGCCGGGCCTTACTGCCCTCCTCACGGTCTACGTCGCTGGTGCCACCTTCTTCATGGTCCTCCACCTCAACGGCAGCGCCATGACCACCTGGGCCAAGGATTACACCAACCGGGACATCGGGCTGACTGCCTTCGGTTCGGATTATCTCGAGGATGCTCTGCCTGGTTACTACCGCAATGCTCCGCCGGATCGCCTGCGGCCAAATCGCCTCACTGTGCTCGAAGTCGAGCCGCCGGAGGCTGCGAGCATGTTCGGTCAGAAGCGCATGCAAGAGTCCACTCTCGCAGCACTGACCGCGGCCCATGCTGGTGAGATTGAGGTGGTCACCGTCGGTGAAGACTCCGACCCTGAGCTCAGGAAGCGGTCAACGGACATCTATCCCACGGTGAATGTGAACAAGGTTCCCGATGCTCATGGAGTCATGAGTATCAGCGTGAGCGTGGAAGAGGGGGCCGAGTCCTCGAAGAGTGTGGCCTTCGTCCGACAGGTGGGTGACAAGCGTTTTCCGGTCTTCCTCGTTGACGCGGACACACACCACAGCCTCTTTGACGGCTTTCGCGAGAAGCACGGTCGTGAACCGGAGCAGTTGCCGCCCGGTGAATACGCGGAGCTCAGCAACACGGTGCTCTCGCAGATCATCAATCCGGGCTTCGTCATCTTGCTGACGCCCTTGATCGTTGGCTTCTTTGCTTGGCGTATGAACAAGGGCAAGCCATTCACTACCGCACGGAAGCTCTTCTTGGGCATGGTGCTGACCTCTTTGGCCCTGGTGATCATGGCTTGTGCTGGCTTCTTGACCGAGAACGGCGCCATCAAGGCCTCCGTGCTCTGGCTCGTCGCCTTCTACTTGATCATCACCACCGGTGAGCTATGCCTGTCGCCGATGGCACTCTCGCTGGTGACCAAGCTCTCGCCGAAGCGGCTCGTGGGTCTGACCATGGGTGGTTGGTTCCTGGCAACGGCCTTCGGCAACAACTTCTCTGGCTTCTTTGGCGGCCTGCAGGGACACATGGATCCTGCCTGGTTCTTCCTCCTGCTGGCGGGCTTGGTGGGTCTGGTGGCTTTGTTTGTCTACATCAAGCTGCCGAAGTTGGACGAGGCGATTCAGAAGTACGGGGGCTGA
>JAJFFD010000070.1 GCA_021776805.1 Planctomycetota bacterium | reverse complement strand
TCGTAGCGGGACTGCAGTTCCTCGCGAGCAGCGGAATCTTCTGGCAGCGAAGCCATGCTGCCATGCAGCTGGTAGAGCTCCTCCGCGAGTGTTGCCATGGAGATCGCCCATGAGTCGTACTTGCGGTTGCTCTCGACAATCTCTGCTAGATAGCGAATGCGATTGCCCGGGATTGCCGAGCTGCGATCTGGCAAGCCAGTCGCGGCCTTGGCGGGAAGCTGGCTCTCGCCAAGACTGATTCCCAGCTTGCGTTCCAGTTGATCCACGCAGGCGAGGAAGAGGGTGTTCATCCCCGGGTCATTGAATTGCGCGGCCATGGTGCCGTAGACAGGCATTTCTTCCGCTGGGACGTGGAAGAGCTGGCGGTTGCGCTGGTATTGCTTTTTCACGTCGCGCAAGGCGTCGAGTGCGCCGCGGCGATCGAATTTGTTGATCGCCACCAGGTCGGCGAAGTCCAGCATGTCGATCTTCTCGAGCTGGGTGCTGGCGCCGTACTCGGGAGTCATGACATAGAGCGAAGAGTCGGCGTATTCGACGATCTCCGAGTCGGACTGACCGATGCCGGAACTCTCCAAGAAGATCAGGTCGAAGCCCGCCAGCTTGAGAACGGCGAGTGATTGCTCGACCGCCTCGGAGAGGGCGACGTTCGCCTGGCGAGTGGCCATGGAGCGCATGAAGGCGCGTGGACTGCCGATGGCATTCATGCGAATGCGATCACCGAGCAGAGCGCCGCCGGTCTTTCTTCGAGTCGGGTCGATGGACAGCACGGCCACTGTCCTGTCCGGGTAGGCGATGAGGAATCGCCGCAGCAACTCGTCGATGAGAGAGGACTTACCGGCGCCGCCCGTGCCGGTGACGCCGAGCACGGGAGTCTTGCCCGCTTCGCGCTCTGCAAGGATCTTGGCCAACCTCGCCGGGTCGTTCTCGGATAGTGAGAGCGCCCGGGCGACGCTGCGGTGATCTTTGGCTTCGAGCCCGCCCATGGCCAGGTCTTCTGGCGGCGCAAAGTCGCAGTGCTGCATCAGGTCCTGAATCATCCCCTCCAGGCCCATGGAACGGCCATCGTCCGGGGAGTAGATGCGGGCGACGCCGTAGGCTTGCAGTTCTTCGATCTCCTCGTTGAGGATCACGCCACCGCCGCCACCAAAGACGGCGATGTGTTCGCAGCCACGCTCCTTCAGGAGGTCGACGAGATACTTGAAGAACTCCATGTGGCCACCTTGATAGGAGGTGACCGCAATCCCCTGGGCATCTTCCTGCACCGCTGCATCGACGATCTCAATCGCCGAGCGATTGTGGCCGAGATGGATGACCTCGGCGCCAAAGGCCTGGGCGATGCGACGGAAGATATTGATCGAGGCATCGTGCCCGTCGAAGAGGGCGGTGGCGGTGACTAGCCGGACCTTGTGTCTGGGGCTGTAGGCGGGTCCGGAACCTTCCCCGGCGCGGGTCTCAAGTTGGCTGCTCATAGGGGCATTTGCTGGGAGTTCGATTCTAAGCCAAGCTCTGCTGGATACCCAATTGCGCCATGCCGTGCCCCTCGAAAGAGGCAAGTGCCTTGCAGAGCAAGGTCTTCTGACGGGTTGAGGATATCTCCCGGGAGCAGGCCCGTAGCCCTTGGGAAGATCCCCGCTTCTCATAGGCTAGGGGAAGGCTCGTTTTCATGCATCCCATCAGAACCAGCATCTGCTGTCTCATCCTCCCGGCAATCCTCCCGGGTCAGAACTCGGCCAAGGGCGGCTGGGTGGACTTGCCGCTTCGCCAGGCGACGGTCATCGATCCTGTGGAGCGGGGGATAGAGACCTCCGAGTTCGGCGGGAAGGTGGTCGAGGTCGTGATCGGCAGCAGCAATCGGGTGCCCTTCACACGTCCGGTTTCCGATTGGCGCATCGCCGAGCTTCCCGGTTCCGTCTTCGTGATTCTGGCCGGAGGGATTCGCGAGAGCCTCGACCTCTATCTCTATGAGAGCAAGACCGGAGCCGTGCAGGTGATCGACACGGATGGCGGCCGTCTGCTTGCCGATGACTTTGCCGCTGGCCAGGGCTCCTGGCCGAGTTTCGAAGGCCGGGACCTGGTGTTCTTTCCCTTTGAGCGGGCGGACAAATTGCAGCTCAGCGTGGTCAATTTTCAGGGACAGGTTCTGGCCACCCAGGTGATGCCCCTGGAGGTTGACGATTATCAGGTGCGGATCGATCGGCGGAGCCAGCAGCTCCTCCTGTCCTTCCCTGAGCGGAGCGAGGAGCTGCGCTTTCTGCATCCATCCGCCGGGCGGCTGGTCCTCGATACCGGGCTGATTCTCTTTTCCGGTCCCGAGCGGCGCAGTCTGATGCTCAGCAATGAGGGTCGCCGGCCTTTGAGTCTGGATCTGGTCATCGAGGGCGAGGGCTATCGCCTGATCGGCGATCAGAACATGGACTTGCCGGCTCAATCTTCCCGCGAGCTGAGCCTGGAGATGCTGGCCGATGCGGATGCTGAGGCTCGTCTCTCGATTACTTCACCGGTGGCCGGTGCATCCGCGCTGGTGGGCCTGCAAAACATGCCGGCTCTGGCCAAGGCCTCCGCCAATCTCCCCCAGACCCAGGCAGGCAAGCCGGCGGAAGATCTGTCGCCAGTCATCGAGCTATCCCGGAGCAAGGACGTAGCCCCGCCCAAGTCCATGGGGAGCGGAGAGCCTGCAGTCAGCGACAATGCTCGCGGCGAAGTCGACGCGCCGAAGAGCGCGAGTGTCAGCTTCGCCGATATCCGGATGCGTCGACTGAACGGTACTTCGATCGAGATCAGCGGCAGGCTAGTCCCCAGCCCCCGGACCAGCGATGAACCCTCTGTTTCCCTACGCAATCGGGTCACTGGGCTGGAAAAGGCGGTGGCCCCTGGAGCAGACGGCAGATTCAAGCTGCGCATGGCCGCCAGCGACGCGGAGCTGATCGAGTACGGTCTGAGTCTGCAGGGCGAGGCGCCGCAGTACCAGCGGCTTGGCCCGGTGCTGCCGGTGCTGCGCCGCGATGCCGAAATCCTCAGAGCCAGGGGAGATGCGGGTAGCAGCCTCTTGCTGCTCGAGGTCAGTGTTCGTGGGGAGGATGGTCTGCCCACGCGCGTGCTGCGCTCTTGGCGCCTGCGAGTGGATACGGCGGGGTTGGCGGAGATACCGCTGGCCGAGCTCGGCAGAATGGATGCAGAGCGTAGCTTCCTCCTGCTGGCAAGTAGCCCAGAGGGCAGCCTCAGCCAGAGCGCGCTGGTCCGGATCAAGAACTAGTCCGGATCGGAAACTAGGGCGCCAGCGACGCCCTATTCGATGCCGTTCAGTGCGCCGGTGTAGTGCTGATGGACGATCTTCCAGTCATCCTTCAGGCGACAGATGGTGAAGGAGACGCGCCCGGACTCTTCGCTGCCACGTCCTTCCGGATCGACCTGGGCGACCTTCCAGTCTGCGGTCACCGATGAGAACTTGTCTTCGAAGACATGGATCTTGAGCTCCTTGAGTTCGAGTTTCACCGAATCCATGTAGCGGAATTCTTGGTCCAAGACCTCTTCAAAGGCTCCCCAACCGAGATCCATACGACCGGAATGATCAACGTGAATGAAGCGTTTGTCCGTCCAAAAATGGGTACGAAACATCTTCATGTCACGGCTGTTGTAGGCCTGGCGCATACTCCGAAAGAAGTCGTCCAGCTCCTTGTAGGCTTCAACGCTCATGGACTTTTTGGCGGATTGGTCGACTGCCTTGGCATGTCGATCGCTGTGCAGCTGTGTGGGTCATGATTCCGAGCCCTGCCCTGTGACCTCTATGTTGCCGCTAACGCTTAATATGACTGTAGAAAGGTTCCTTGTCCTTCTCGTAAACGATCTTCCCGTTCACGATGGCGACCTGCACGAAGGTCTTATAGTGCAACGGATCCCCATCCAGAATCAAGAGATCTGCATCCTTGCCGACCTCGATGGAGCCGACTCGGTCCTCCACTCCCATGATTCGGGCAGCATCCAGGGTGATGGTGCGCAGGGCCTTGCGATTGTCCAATCCGCCGCGAACCGCGTAGGCGGCGTCGATATGGGGGGTATTGAGATCCTGGCCCATGATTCCGCCCGTCCCTGGGCTCGGCCCACCGAAGCGGCCGGCTGGTGGGGTGACCGCCACCGGCACCCCCGCTTCGTTGAGGATCGCCGCTGAGGCGATGTTGGAGCCAGTGTTGTCCTCATTCCCCGGTTCTTCTGGTAGGCGTTCGCGGGGATTGATGACGGCCATGGATCCGGTAGTGGCGATCTCGTCGGGGATAACCCAGGCTGCGCTCGGATTGTCGAGCACGACGCCGACTCCGAGGAGTTCGGAGATCTCCATGGCCTTGCGGATGTTTTCCACGGAGAAGCCCCGTCCGGAGCTGATCCAGAGCTTCGCCTTGCCCTCCATGATGGCCAGGATTTTTTCCGTCCCGGTGGGGGCCTTCGGTTTCTTCTCATCCGGACCCAGCTCTTCGAGCTTGTCCCGGTGGTCCTGCGCCTTCTCCACCAGATTGCGGAAATCGCGGAGCTTGAGCGGGGCCAGGGGGACGGCGATAGAGAAGACTGCGTCTTCTTTGCAGACCATCCCATCCAGGTCACCGTAGGCCAGTTTGATCACCGCGCTGTTGCCCGCGATGCTGTCCCGTCCGGGGCTGGCCTGGATCAGGAAGGAGGTTACCCCGGCGGCCAGGCCGCGCTTGATGCTCGAATCGAAGGGATTCACCTCGTCGGCATACTTGCCCTGGGGGCGGCCGCCTGGGGCACCCATGGAGCTGCCCTTTACGGCACAGAAGCCCGGGCTGACCACCTTGCCAGTGGCGTCCAGGATTTTGGCGCCCTCCGGGATGTCGATCTCATGACCGATGCCGTGGATCTTGTCGTCTCCGAGGAGGACTGTGGCGCGGCGGATGATGCTGCCGTTGCCGATATGCACGTCCCCGCCTTGGATCGCCAGCCAGTTCTCAACCGGCTTGTCCTTGTCAGCCTTCTCCGGTTCCGGAGGAGGGGCTGCCCGCGGCGGTCGGCCCCGTCCGCGGCGTCCGCGTCCGGGCCCCTGGGCGGTGATCTCCGCACAGAGGCTGGTCAGAGCCAGGGCGCATGCGAGGGCGCGAAAACTGGTCGAAGCGGATGCTCTCATCGTTCTGCGCCTACCTCTTGTCCTCGGTAGAGGATCTTCGTCATCTTTGAGCTCGGGTTGAGGGGATCGCCGCTGAAGAGCAGGAGGTTCGCCTGCTTGCCGACCTTGATCGAGCCGACTTCGTCGTCCAGATCCAACATCTTTGCCGGGATCAGCGTGACTGCTTGCAGGGCCAGATCTCGATCCAGGCCATGACGAACCAGCTCCATCAGTTGGTAGAAGAGTCCGCGAACCTGGTTGGGATTGTCGCCGATGGTGAAGCCAACCTCGATGCCCGCTTCCTCCAGGGTTGCCGGCAGGTTGAAGAGCACGTCCGTGCCTTCCTTGGTGCCCATGACTGGGCTGAGCAGGATGGGGGACTTGAGCTTCTTGAGTTCATCGAGCATCAAGTGGAGGCTGCCACCACCACCGCCGCCGCGCCGGCCGAATCCAAAGCCACCACCTGCTGCGGCCCCGACGATGGTTCCAGGGACCTGGTGATCTCCTAGGCTGCTCAGGTAGTGGGCCAGGTCATTGGCGCTGGCGATTTGCACGAAGGCGCGGCGCTTGCCTTCCAGGAGATCCGCCAGCGCCTCCGCATTGGGATCCTTTGGTCGCTCGCGGGCTGCTGGGGGCTTTTCGCCGCCAGGGGCCTTTGCCGGGCTCTTCTCAGCAGGCTTGGGCTCTTCGGGCTTTGGCTTCTCGCCAGCTTCCTTCTTCTCGGCGGCCGGCTTGTCCTCGGCCTTTGGTTTCTCAGCGGCGGGCTTTTCTGCCGCGGGCTTGGGCTCTTCCTTGGGCTTTTTCCGCTCATCGACGATCTTCTTCGCCGCTTCGAGGGAGGTCTTCACCAGCTCCTTGGAGCCCGTGTTCTTGCCTGGGATCAGGGTGATGTAGAGCTCGTCATCGATGGTCAGATCTGCGCTGCTCTTGCTTGCCGGATTGAGCAGAGCGGCCTGACCGACGAAGCCTTCTCCCGTGGGGTGTACCGCCAGAGTGGTGATGCCGCTGCCAAGCAGCTCACCGAAGATCTCCTGGCGTGCGTAGATGCTGTCGGCGACCTTGGTCGCCGCCGTGTTGCGGGCATTGCTGCGTCGACTCTGCTGAGTCTGGCCGCGACCGCGACGGCCACCGCGTCGACCGCCTCTGGCCTGTTGTTGCTGGCGCACCACCCGGTCGAGACCGGCGGTGGACCAGGCGGAGACCAGGCCCGGCATGACGCTGCCACCCATGGCGTCGATAACTTTGCTGCCGGCAGGGACCGCGGCTTTCGCACCGAAAGCGTCGATCTTGCCGTCACGGATGATGATGTTGCCCTGCGCGATGACCGCGCCATCCATGCTGAGGATGCGCGCGTTGGTGATGGCCACCGGGCGGGTTTCCTGAGCGACTAGGGGGCCAAAGCTGGCGATGCCGCCAAGGGCCAGGGTGAGGAGGCTACGCATGGTCTTGTTACCGATTGTTCGTGTGCTCATGGCAATCCTCAGAAGCGTGGCTTGGTCTTGGAGCGCTGGTAGGCGATCTTGCCATTGACCACCGCAGTCTCGACCCGATTGCGGGGATCGAGGGGGTCGCCGGTCCAGAAGCAGAGGTCCGCGTCCTTGCCCACCTTGATGGATCCGACACGGTGATCGATGCCGACGAAGACCGCCGGGTTGTAGGTGATGGCGCGCAGGCCGACCTCGTCAGGCAGACCAAGGCGAACCGCCATGGCAGTCTGTAGGGTCAGCTGTTCTTGCGCGACCACTGGCGAATCCGTGTTGATGCCGATGCCATCGATCCCCAGTCCGGGGACCGGTTCGGGCCAGCCGTGCTGGCCGCCGGCATACCATGCGTTTGCCAGGCCGATGAAGCGCGAGGTAGCGCGATCGAACTGGTACTGGCGCGGTCCGTTGGCCACCGGCACACCACGTTCGAGAGCTTCTCCGCTCAGTCGGTAGGCGTCGAAGGTGCCGTGGACGATGACGGTCCAGAGGCCAAACTCGCTGCGGAGTTCGCGCAGGGTTTCGAGAGCGACCTGGTAGATCTGGGTGTGCACGCAGACCGGGTATTCGTGGCGGAAGAGTCCGCGCAGATATTCGAGCTCAGCGTGGAACTTCGGCTTGGGTCCGGTGCCTGCCTTG
>JAJFFD010000069.1 GCA_021776805.1 Planctomycetota bacterium | reverse complement strand
TCGCAGCAGGCGGACACCCTCCTGAAAGAGCTTCTCCACCTCGGACTGGGCAGGGAGGAGGGCACAAGGGAGGAGGGCAGCAACGAAACTCAGAAGGGACTTGCCGATGCGAGTAGCCATGAACTCAAGCAACCTGGTGGGAACGGGAAGGGCGGAAAGGAGGGATCGCTATCCTGCCAGGGCTCCACTGAGGAGAGGCTGGTGGCCGATCCTGACTCCGGCCAGACCTGGACCGAGCCATCCTATGCCGATGCTCGAAGCCGTCAAGCGCTGCAGAACAGGGTCGAGAGGGCAAAGCAGCGTCTTGCATCAGCGACTCGCAGGGGTAACTCAGGGAGAACTCCCTTAGGCTAGAAGTGCTGACAAGCCCCTGCCAAGGAGCGGACTAGTACAGGATGTCCATGCCGGAAAAGCCCGAGATCTTGATCGTGGATGATCAACGCGCCCTGCGCGAAGAACTGGCCTATGCCCTCGGCTATGAGGGATACAGCTGCCAGGAGGCAGCGAATGGCGAAGAATGCCTGCAGGCGATGGGCGCGGGAAACATCTCACTGGTCCTCCTCGACATCAAGATGCCGGGGCAGGATGGCTTGCAAGTGCTCGCGGAGATCAACAAGTCCTGGCCGGGCCTGCCGGTAATCATGATCTCCGGTCACGGTGATATCGAGACCGCCGTCGTCGCACTCAAGAGCGGTGCCTACGACTTTCTTCCCAAGCCCTTCGACACGGATCGAGTCCTGGTCAGCGTCAAGAATGCCCTGGCCATGGGCAGCCTCAGCTCTGAGAACAAGGCCCTCCGGCAGGAACTGGCCGCCAGTCACCGCATCCTGGGTCAGAGTTCGGCGATCACGGAGATGCGCAAGGTCATCGAGCGCGCCGCACCGACGGAGGCTCCCGTCCTCATCCTCGGCGAGAACGGCACGGGCAAGGAACTCGTTGCCCGCCAAACCCATGCCCTCTCCCAACGCTGCAGTGGGCCCTTCGTCCCCCTCAACTGCGCAGCCATCCCTCCGGAGCTCATCGAGAGCGAACTCTTCGGCCATGAGAAGGGCGCCTTCACCGGTGCCACCGGCATGCGCCGTGGTCACTTCGAATCTGCAGACGGCGGCACCCTGCTCCTCGATGAGATTGGCGACATGGCCCTGCCGGCCCAGGCCAAGTTGCTGCGTGCTCTGCAGGAAAAGGAGATCACCCGCGTGGGTGGCAGCAAGTCGATCGCCGTGAATGTCCGGGTCCTGGCCGCAACCAATCAGGATCTCAAGAGCATGGTGGAGGAGAAGACCTTCCGGGAGGACCTGTACTACCGCCTGCACGTGATCCGCATCGAGGTCCCGGCCCTGCGGGAACGCCGAGAGGATATCGAAGAGCTGGCCTTGCACTTCCTCCTGGAGGTCTGCCGCCAAAACGGTCTCGAAAGGCGCAGCCTGAGCAAGGACGGGATGGGCTTCCTCAGGAGCCAGCCATGGCCAGGCAATGTCCGCGAGCTGAAGAATCTCCTCGAGGCAGCGGCGATTCTCGCCGACGCGGGAGAGATCGATTCGGCAGCCCTGCGCGATATCGGCAGCAGTTCGAGCAAGCCCTCCGGGGGTGATTTCTTTGCCCTGGAGACTCTCGAAGAATTCCGTGCGGCCATGGAGAAGGAATTCATCCGGCGAAAGCTCGAGGAGAACAGCGGCAACATCAAACGCACTGCCGAACGCATCAGCATCCAACGCTCCAATCTGTACAAGAAACTGGATCGCTATGGGCTCAAGTAGCCGTTAGCGATCCCAGATTTGGCGCTGCGATCCGAACCCTAGCTACCCGCTGCGGGCAGCATGATCTTCATCCCGGAGCGTACTCGCGAAGGATCGGTGATCTTCGGATTGAGGCCGAGGATCTCCTCGATGTATGACTTGGCCTGGCGCGCACTGACCTTGCGCACGGCGATGACCCAGAGGCTCTCTCCCGGCTGCACCACGTACTCGGTGCCCGATTCCGCGCTACTTCTGCGGATACCCCTGGAGGCGGCCGCAGCCTGGCTCTGACTAGCGGGTCGGAAGTAATCGTCGAAGTCGCTAGCGCTCCTTCCCGAGGCAATGCGTTCCTGGTAGGCCTCGATGAGCTCAGCATCCTCCACGTAGGGCAGCCAGACTTCGCTGCCGACGGGGAGGCGATTGATATCGATCTGCTCGTTGAGAGCCACTGCGTCGTCCATGTAGAGCTTGGCACTTCCGCACCAGCGCTCCACCAGGGTTGAGAAGCTGTCGCCGGCAGCTACTTCTATCACCCGATAGCGGGTTGCCCGTCCGACCTGCTTGATGCTGCTGCGACCGAATAGGCTGTCCACGGTCGGCGCAGGCTTCATGTTGAGCGCCATCTGCAGCGGACTTCCGTCTGGGGCGAGCACATAATCGCTGCCCTTGCTGGCACCGCTCACCGGGCCGAGCTGACCACTCTCCAGACCGAAGGGGTCGTCGATGCCGCTGGCACTCGCCTCCTCCGCGTCGAGAGGAAGCCGGGCTTCGACAGCCTCCGCCAATCCAGCGCCTTCCGCATCGAGGCCTTCAGAATCGAATAAGGCCGGATCGAGCAACTGCTCCAGATCACCGCTGGCCTGCGTTTCCTGCCCACTGCTGGCCAGAGCAACCGGATCGTTGCCGAAGACCACAGCGATGCCCAGGATCACGACCAGGATCCCAGTGACGCCATAGACAAGTAAAGTCTCGCTGCGCTTCATCGCGCCCTCCCAGAAGTATGTAAATGCCCCACAACAGGGGGACTTCCGACAACCGCCCAGCCATCGAAAGCGGCGCTCATCTTAGTGGCGGCCGGCGGGCTTTCCATCACTATGTCCCAAGAAGAAGGGAGCTTGCAGCTGGTGGTTCACTTGCCGATGCCTCCGGGCTAGACTCCCGCCCTGACGTGTCCCTCCCTCGTTACAGCCTGCTCGTTTTTCTGGCCTACGGTCTGTGCCAGTGTTCGTCCGCTCCGGACCTGCAGCGGGCGGTGACTCTCGGCATGGACGAGCCGGCGCGGGTGGTCTTCCACCAGGCGAAGAGCAGCAAGGTCCCCAAGGAATTGACCCAGACCCTCTGCACGGACGCGGTGGTCAGGGATCGGGCTAGCTTCTACTCGGATCCGAGCACGGACCAATTCACTAAGGTGCTGGGACAAGAGAACATGCAGCTACTGCTGGACGGCCTCGCCACTGCCGGCTTCTTCAAGTCGGCGCGAACGCAAGTCCTGCCAGGAAGCACCGCCTATCTCCGCACTGAAGTCGGCAATCAGACCTACTTCCTATCGCGGAACGCGGATCTTTCCCCAACGGAGCGCCAGGCCTTTACACAATCCTGGGCAGCCTTCATCGAGATCTACAACGCCACCAACGCTTACCGCAGCGGCAACGACAACAACGAGGTCCTCCGCGAGCATGAGCGTCAACGCCAGGGCGCCCTGAGATTGCAGTCCTCACGGAGGAGACAGTGAGAGCCACCACCGCGGTGGCCATCATTCCAGTGCGGCTCGGTAGCCAACGTCTCCCCGGTAAGGCCCTGCTGGCAGATTCTGGCCAGCCCCTCTTTCTCCACACCTGGGAAAGGGCTCAGGCAGCCCGAGAGTTCTCCGCAGTCTACATCGCCACGGATAGCGAGGAAGTTAGCAGCGCCGCAGAGCAGGCCGGGGCGCAGGTCCTGGCGACCAGCTCCAGCCCGCGCACTGGCTCCGAGCGCTGCGCCGAGGCCATGCAGACCCTCGATGCCGATCTTGCCGTGGACATCCAGGGCGACTGGCCCGAGATCGACCCGGGCGATCTGGATCGCATGGTGACAAGCCTCCGATCCGGGGAGGCAAAATGCGTGACCCTGGGCTGCCAGCTCGAGGACATGGCCAAGGCAGCGGATCCGAATGTGGTCAAACTGGTCTGCGATCGCCATTCTTCGGCGATGTATTTCAGTCGGGCCAAGATCCCCCATCGCGGTGCTGGCTCCGAGTATCCCTGCCTGCGGCACATCGGGGTCTATGGCTTCGATCGAGAGACCCTGCTCTCGATCCCGAATCTGCCCTCCAGCGGACTCGCTGAGGCGGAGAGCCTGGAACAGCTCCGCTTTCTCGAGAACGGGATCAAGATGCGGGTGCTGACAGCACAGGGCGAACCATGGGGAATCGAGTCCCCTGCGGACTACGCGGCCTTCCTGGCCAGAACGAGAGAAGCGGAAGCAAAGCCATGACCAAGTACATCTTCGTAACCGGCGGCGTGGTTTCCTCCCTGGGGAAGGGGCTTACTTCCGCAGCAGTGGGATGGATCCTCGAGCGACAGGGCTTCACGGTCAGCATGCAAAAGCTCGACCCCTACATCAACGTGGACCCGGGCACCATGTCGCCCTTCCAACATGGCGAGGTCTACGTCACCGACGATGGCACGGAAGCGGACCTTGACCTGGGTCACTATGAGCGCTTCACCCACGCGAAGATCACCGCGGACTCCAACTACACAACGGGCAAGATCTACCGTTCCGTGATTCAGAAGGAGCGGCGCGGCGACTACCTGGGACACACGGTACAGGTGATCCCCCACATCACCGACGAGATCAAGACTGCCGTACGACGCGGCGCCTCAGCTGGCGTGGACATCGCCATTACCGAGATCGGCGGCACAGTTGGCGACATCGAAAGCCTGCCCTTTCTCGAGGCGATCCGACAATTCGCCCTGGAGGTCGGTCCCCACGACTGCCTCTTTATTCACCTGACCCTCCTGCCCTTTCTCCGCGCCAGCGGCGAGATGAAAACCAAGCCCACACAACAGTCCGTGGGCAAGCTGCGCGAAATCGGCATCCAACCTCACATCCTGGTCTGCCGCACAGAGAAACCGATGAGCGAAGAGATGGCTGAGAAGATCTCGCTCTTCTGCAACGTTCGCAAAGAAGCCGTCATCGAGGAACGGGACGTGGAGTTCTCCATCTACGAAGTCCCACTCAACCTGATTCGCGAGGGCTTTGATCGACGCGTTCTCGACTGCCTCGATCTCGAGCCACGGAAGGAAGTGCAGGTGGACGATTGGCAGCAGCTGCTCAGCACCCTCAAGAACCCGCAGCACGAAGTCGAAATCGCTGTCGTCGGCAAGTACATCGAACTCCACGATGCCTACAAGTCCATATATGAAGCGCTGCACCATGGCGGCATCGCCAAGTCCTGCAAGGTCAAGTTGCGCAAGGTCTCAGCAGAGCGGGTAGCGAGCGAGGGCACGGACAAAGTCCTCACGGGCGTCGACGGGATCCTCGTGCCAGGAGGCTTCGGCGAGCGCGGCTTCGAAGGCAAGATCCTCACCATCAAACATGCTCGCGAGAACAAGATCCCTTTCCTCGGCATCTGCTACGGCATGCAGGCAGCGGTCGTCGACTTTGCGCGCAATGTCCTTGGCATCGATGAGGCCACCACCAGCGAATACGCTCCAGACGCATCGGAGCAGGTGATCAACTTGATGGAGGAGCAGAAAACGGTCTCCGATCTGGGCGGAACCATGCGCCTGGGAGCATTCGACTGCAGCCTCACAGCCGGGTCCAAGTCTGCAGCAGCCTATGGCAGCCCAAAGGTCTCGGAACGGCATCGGCATCGCTTCGAGCTGAACAACGCCTATCGCTCGAGGTTGCAGGAAGCTGGCATGCTCATGGCCGGGGTCAACGAGCAACTCGACCTGGTGGAGATCGTCGAGGTGCCGGACCACCCCTGGTTCGTCGGCGTTCAGTTCCATCCCGAATTCAAGACCCGCCCCATGGAGCCACACCCCCTCTTCCGCGACTTTATCGGCGCCGCCATCAGCGAGAAGACTTAGGCTCTAGGGCGACGAAATACCGACCTCAACACGGGGTTCTCGCAAGGAATGCAGCCTTCCTCGAGGCATCAGCATGGGTGAACAATCGGCGCAAGATTGCTTCGACGAAGAGCAGCTCCGCGGCTTCATGAAAGCCCTGCTCGCGGACGTTCGCGTCCTCGAGATCATGCTCGAAGAAGGCAAGGTAGAATCGGGCATCCGCAGGATCGGCGCCGAACAGGAGATGTTCCTGGTCGACTCGGCCGGGCGTCCCGCCGGCAAGGCGATGCAGGTTCTGGAGCGACTGCAGGACCCGTCCTTCACTACCGAACTGGCGCTCTTCAATCTCGAACTAAACCTCGACCCATATCTCTTCGGCGGCAACTGCCTGCAACAAACGGAGGCGACACTCAACCAAAAGCTAAAGCGGGTCCGAGAGGTCGCTGAAGAAGAGGACTGCGCCGTCCTGCTGACCGGCATCCTGCCGACTCTCAGACTCAGCGATCTGAGTCTCGAAGCCATGACGCCCGTGCCGCGCTACCGCGCCCTCAATGACGTCATGAGCAAGCTGCGCGGCGGCGACTTCAGCTTGAAGATCCGCGGCACCGACGACATCGACGCGAGTCACGACAACGTGATGCTGGAAGCTTGCAATACCAGCTTTCAGATTCACTTCCAGACCGGACCCGATGAGTTCGCCCGGCTCTACAACCTGGCTCAGGCGATTACGGCACCAGTCTTGGCTGCCGCAGTCAATTCACCACTTCTCCTCGGCAAGCGCCTCTGGGAAGAGACCCGAGTCGCACTCTTCGAGCAGTCGGTGGACGCGCGCAGCAAGTCCCACCAGAGCAGAGGCCTCAGGCCACGCGTGCACTTCGGTGATGCCTGGGTCGATAATTCGATCCTCGAACTCTTTCGCGAAGACATCGCGCGCTTCCGGGTAGTGCTCGCCGCCGATCAAGATGAGGATCCGGAACAGGTCCTGCGCAGAGGCGAGATCCCCAAGATGAGTGCCCTGCGCATGCACAACGGCACGGTCTACCGCTGGAACCGACCCTGCTACGGTGTGAATGACGGAGTTGCCCACCTGCGCATCGAGAATCGCGTGCTACCGGCCGGCCCCAGTGTCGTCGACGAAGTTGCCAACGCAGCCTTTTTCTTCGGACTGATGTCGGCTCTCGCCGAAGAATACGGCGAGATCACCAAGGTGATGAGCTTCGACGACGCCAAGGCCAACTTTCGATCCGCTGCCAGGCACGGTCTACGGGCACAGTTCAAATGGCTCGAGGGCAGAGAGATCTCGGCAACTAACCTCATCCTGGAGGAGCTGCTCCCCCTGGCTCGACAGGGCCTCACGTTTGCCGGTATCGACAGCGCCGACAAGGACCGCTATCTGGGCGTCCTCCAGGAGCGGGTCGAAGCCAAAAAGACCGGCGCAGTCTGGCTTGTCGAGTCCTTCGACGAGCTCAACAAGACAACCAGCAAGGACCGAGCCCTTTGCACTCTCACCCAGGTGAGCATCGCCAGACAGAAGACTGACCTGGCGGTCCACCAATGGCCTTCCATCAGCGAGTCTGAGGCGGACACCCCTGCGAAGAGCTTTCTGCGCGTCGATCAGTTCATGACCACGGACCTGTTCACCGTCCGGCCCCAGGATGTCATCGACCTGGCTGCCAGCCTCATGGACTGGCGACATGTACGGCACGTGCCGGTTGAAGACGATGAAGGCCAGCTGGTTGGGCTGGTTTCGCATCGCTCTCTCCTGCGTCTCATGGCTCAGGGAATGGCCAGTGCCGGCAAGGACACTGTGTCCGTTGCTGAGATCATGAAGTCCGATCCAGTCTTCACTTCTCCGGAGACTTCTACCCTTGAAGCCATCGCGATCATGCGTAAGCACAAGGTTGGCTGCCTACCAATCGTAGACAAGGATCATCTGGTCGGCATCATCACCGAGCGAGATTTGATTGGCGTCGCTGCCCAGATCTTCGAGCAGCACTTGCGCGAACTGACCGACAAATGACGCAGACCCCGCTCCCGGCTGAAGATCAGAAACAAAAGCACGTCATCGGGTGCTATGACTGCGGACTCCCTGGGCCAATTCTCCTCGCCCAGGGCGGCATCCACGGCAACGAACCAGCTGGCGTCGCGGCTCTGCAGCGCATCGTGCAAGCACTGGAAGATGGGCAGATCCGCATGCGCGGCCGCCTGATCGCAATCGCCGGCAATCTGCCTGCTCTGGACTGCAAACAACGCTTCCTAGCGCGCGACTTGAACCGGCGCTGGACCGAGCAAGATATCCAGAAACTGGAACAGAGATCTCCCGACAAGGACGACACGGAAGATCAGCAACAACGCGAACTCCTGCAAATCTACCGGGCCTGCGAAGCGGAAGCTGAGCATGGCATGGTCTTCGTAGATCTACATAGCAGCTCGGCCGATGGACCGCCCTTCACTTGCCTGGGGGACACTCGACCCAATCGGCGACTGGCCATGTCCATGCCCGTCCCCATGGTCCTCGGCCTGGAGGAGTGCATCGATGGGGCAGTGATGGACTACTTCAATCGGGGTGGACATGCCTCCATTGGAGTGGAGGGCGGACGGCACCAAGATCCAAGAACCGTCGATCGCCTGCAGGCAGCGGTATGGCACCTCCTGGTCGCCGCTGGGATGCTGGAGAAGAAGGCCATCGACCTGCGAGGGGAACGCGCGATTCTGCACGCCACCGGTGGCCATCTGCCACGAGTCGTGGAAGTTCGCTACCGCCACGTCATCAGCGAAGAGGACGAGTTCATCATGCAGCCAGGCTTCACGAGCCTGGACCCGGTGAATGCCGAGCAATTGCTCGCACACGATCGACGGGGCGAAGTGAGGAGTAGCGAGGGGGCCCTGGTACTCCTTCCCCTCTACCAAGGCCAGGGCGAGGACGGCTACTTCCTCTGCCGTCCGGTGCGGCAGTTTTGGTTGCGCCTTTCCAGCCTCATGCGCTGGTTACGCATGGATCACCTAGCGTACATGCTGCCCGGAGTGCAACGGCAGAAGGACGACCCCACCAGCATTCTGGTTGATCCACGCATCGCCCGCTGGCTGGTGATCGAAATCTTCCACTTGCTGGGATACCGCAAGCGCGGAATGCGCGGCAAGAAGCTGCTCTTCGCCAGGCGCTGGGCCAACGAGCGGACTGCCCGACTGGGCAAGAGCACAGCTAGCTAAAGGATTGCGTTCTCGCCGGTGATTTCGCGGCCGATGATCAGGCCGTGCACATCATGCGTTCCTTCATAGGTGATCACCGACTCGAGATTGCACATGTGGCGCATGACCTGGTATTCATCGGTGATGCCGTTGGCTCCGAGGAGGTCGCGAGCCTTGCGACAGCACTCGAGGGCCATCCAGCAGTTGTTGCGCTTGGCCATGGAGATGTGGCTGTGGTGCAGCTTCCCCGACTCCTTGAGCCGACCCAGGCGCCAGGCCAGGAGCTGACCCTTGGTAATCTCACTGACCATCCAGATTAGCTTCTCCTGCACTAGCTGGAAGCGTGCAATGGGCCGATCGAACTGAATGCGGGTTTGAGAGTAGCGCAGAGCTTCGTCGTAGACCGCCATCGCCGAACCGACCGTGCCGAAGGCGATGCCAAAGCGCGCTTGGCTGAGGCAACTGAGGGGGCCTTTGAGACCCGAGATCTCGCCGAGGATGTTCTCCTTGGGAATCTTGCAGTCCGCAAAGATCAATTCCGAGGTCACCGATGCCCGCAAGGAGAACTTGTTCTTGATGGTGTTCGTCGAGTATCCGGGCGTGCCCTTATCGACCAGAAAGCCGCGGATCTCACCGTCGAGCTTGGCCCAGACGATGGCAACGTCGGCGATGCAGCCGTTTGTGATCCAGTACTTGGATCCGTTCAGCAGATAGTGATCGCCCTTGTCCTCAGCCCGGGTCAACATGCCGCCCGGGTTGCTGCCAAAGTCCGCCTCGGTGAGACCGAAGCAGCCTATCAGCTCGCCGGTCGCCATCTTGGGCAGGTAGCGCTCCTTCTGCTCCTCGCTGCCATAGGCGTGAATGGGATACATGCAGAGAGAACCCTGCACGCTGACAAAAGACCGCAGGCCTGAGTCTCCACGCTCCAACTCCTGAAGAATGAGCCCATAGGCCACCGGGCTCATACCCGCGCAGCCATAGCCCTGAAGGCTCGCCCCGAGCACACCCATCTCGCCGAGTTGCGGGATCAGCTCGCTGGGAAAGGTCGCGTTGCGATTGTGCTCTTCGATGATCGGAATGAACTCTGCGTCCACCCAGTCCCGCACCGAGTCGCGGGCCATCCGCTCCTCTTCGCTGAAGAGATCGTCGATCTGATAGAAGTCTGCGCCTTTGAACCGGCTCATCGAATTCCTGGGAAAATGGGAGGGGCAGGATAGGCAGGGCCCAACCGGACCTGCCAGGACGAAGTCTGGGCCCGGAGGGGATTTTCGCTCTCATGATCCCATCAGATGCAGGCCGGTCCATCCCCAGCGGCGAGGATGCGAAAACGGAAGGGCGGAGATTCTTGCCCCGAAGTAGGATCCGGAGATGGGCAAGAGCGATGTGCCGACCCCCTGTCCAGGTTGCGGCTACCGGATATCCGCGTCCACCTGCGAGCGATGCGGTGGGCGAATCACGAACTTCGAGGGCACCAAGACCCTGGAGCCGGGACCGGGTTTCTTCCTCGCCGACCTCATCCACGGCTTCGTGGCCTTCTTTGCCGGCGCCCTCGCTCTGATCAACCGCAAAGAATTCGTTGGCAAGCTCGGCCTGCCGGTGGCGGTCAATCTCATCGTCCTGCTAGTGGTCTTCGTCGGCTTCTTCTGGGGACTCTGGGAGCTCTTCGAGGGCATGCTGGACGGGGACTGGGCCTGGTTCGAGTTTCTCAAGGACTGGGTCTCTTGGCTCCTGCCCGTGCTCAGCCTGGTTCTCGCCACCGTGAGCATGGTCCTCCTCTCGCCGGTCATCATCGAAACCGTCACCGGACCCTTCCTCGAGCCCCTCGCCGACGTCACTGAGAAGATTCATGGGGGCGCGGGCATGCGCGCGCCAGAGAGAGGCTTCTGGGAGTCCATCGTCTGGGGCGTGCGCTCCTCGGCCCAGATCCTCCTGGTGCAGCTCCTCGTCCTCATCCCCTGCCTCATCCTCTCGCTCTCCGGGATTGGGGCAATCATCGCCATGGTCATCGCCGCCTGGCTCAATGCCCTGATCTGGTTCGAGATGCCCTTCAGCCGCCGGGGTTACGGGCTGCGCGCACGCCGCCAGGTCCTAAGACGCAACTGGGCGCGGGCCCTCGGATTCGGCCTGGGCTTCCAGGTCGGGATGTTCATTCCCATCTTCAATTTCGTCCTGCTCACGCCAGCAGCAGCGGTGGCTACCAGCAGCCTGTACTTCCATCTTGAGAAGGGTCTGCCAGGCAGTACCTTCCGCCCTCCTCCAGCCGGGGATCCCAGCTAGGTCATGCCGAAGAATGTCATCGTCACCAGCGCCCTCCCCTATGCAAACGGGCCGATTCACTTCGGCCACGTGGTGGGCGCCTACCTGCCTGCGGACATCTACGTGCGCTTTCGGCGCATGCTAGGTGACCAGGTGCACTATGTATGCGGTTCGGACGAACACGGGGTCGCGATCACCCTCAAGGCCGAGCAGGCGGGACAAGGCTATGCCGAGTATGTGGACCACTGGCACCAGGTAATCAGCAAGTCCCTGGCGGACCTGGACATCGACTTCGACATCTTTAGCGGCACTTCCGACCACCGGAATCCCCAGCACCGAGCCCTCTCCCAGCAGTTCTTCCTGGATCTGCAGAAGAACGGGTACCTCCTCGAGAAAACCGAGGAGCAGTACTACAGCAAGGCTGCGGACCGCTTTCTTCCCGATCGCTACGTCAGCGGCAAGTGCTACGAATGCGGCTACGCGGAAGCTCGCGGCGATGAGTGCCCCAGCTGTGGCAAGTATCTGGATGCCAAGAAGCTCATCGATCCGCGCAGTAGCCTTGACGGCAGCGTCCCCGAACTCCGGCCGAGCAAGCACTGGTATCTGGATCTCGCCAAGGCCCGGGACGAATGGCTGCAAGGCTGGTTCACTGGCAAGAAGGGACAGTGGAAGGTCAACGTCGAGAACTTCGTGCTCAGCGAACTCAAGGGTCTTCGCGAACGCCCGATCACCAGAGACCTGCCCTGGGGAGTGCCTGTGCCAGTAGACGACAGCGCAGGCAAGGTTCTCTATGTCTGGTTCGACGCACCCATCGGCTACATGTCCATCTCCAAGCAGTTCTTCGAGGCTCGTGGTGAGGCCGAACGGTTCGAGGAGCTCTGGAGCGATGCGGAGACCGAGCTCTATCACTTCATCGGCAAAGACAACATCACCTTCCACGCCGTGGTCTTCCCCAGCATCCTCAAGGGCGCGGGGCGAAACTGGATCCTGCCGGAGAACGTCCCCGCCAACGAGTTCTTCAATCTTGAGGGCCGGAAGTTCAACACCTCCAAGGGTTGGTTCATCCCAGAAGACGCGGTGAAGGGGCAGTTTCCCGTGGATGCGCTCCGCTACGCCCTCTGCTGCATGATGCCGGAGACTGCGGACTCAGAGTGGACCTGGCAGGAGTTCAAGAGCCGGGTCAACGACGACCTGGCGGACAATCTGGGCAACTTCGTGAGCCGAAGCTACCGCTTCGTTGAGAAGTTCTTCGACGGCGTGATCCCAGCTGCAGGCGAGCTGCGCAAGCAGGACCTGGAACTGCTTGCTAGCGCCAAGAAGGCTGCGGACGAGTTCGAGGCTGCGCTGAGATCCTTCAACTTCCGCCGCGCAGCCGCCAGCATTATGGCCCTGGGCAATGCAGCCAACCGCTACTACGACAGCGAGCAGCCTTGGGTGAGCATCAAGTCGGATCGAGCCAGCTGCGCCGCCAGTATCCGACTCTGCTGCGAGATGGTGCAGAGCATGGCAGTCCTGGCGAAGCCGATCCTACCCAACACGGCGAGAACCCTCCTCGAATCCCTAGGGCTCCCTGGTGACTCGGGAGAGCTCGAGAAGCTCGGCAGACTCAATCTAGGCGAGGCTGAGATCGAGGGCGCCCCCCTCACCAACTCCCTGCCCAAACACCGGGACAGCAAGGGCCGCGAGAAGACGGCACTCTTCCCCAAGGTCTCGGACGACTTCATCAACGAACAACTGAACAAGCTGAAAGCCATGGCAGAGACTGACTCCGCGAGCAGCGGCGACCCGGTTCCGAAACAGACTCCGGTCATCGAGTTCGACCAATTCACTGCTGTCGAGATGCTCTGCGGGACTATCCTCGCCGCCGAGAAGCACCCCAAGGCGGATCGCCTTCTCCTCCTGCAGATCGATCTGGGTAGTGAAACCCGCCAGATCGTCTCCGGTCTCGCCGAGCACTACAGCCCTGAGGAGCTGCCTGGACGCCAGGTAGTCGTGGCAGCGAATCTGGCAGCGCGGAAGCTGCGCGGCTATGAGTCCCAGGGCATGGTCCTCACCACCGAAACCGGCGAGGGCAAGATCCGCCTACTGAGTCCCGCCGAGGGAACGGCGAACGGCTGCCCCATCAAGTAGGGGCCGCAGCTCTGCAGATCAATGCTCTGCTGATCTCTCCGTACAGAGACGGGGGCGGGCTCAATGACCCACCCCAGTCCACAGAGTCTCTGGCCACCCTAGTTGCCCGCCTAACTATGCTGCAAGAGGCAGCGTTGTAGCCGGGCTCCCGACCTGCCGCCCGCTCGCGCAGACGACAAAGGTCAAGCAGCCGAGAAGATTCGGATCAACGGCGGCGAGCCGCCTTGCGCCGAGCCTTCTTCTTGGTGGCCTTCTTCTTGGCCTTTTTCTTAGTCTTCTTCTTAGCGGCCTTCTTCTTGGCCTTCTTGCGAGTGGCCTTCTTCTTAGCCTTCTTCTTGGCCTTCTTCTTGGCCTTCTTCTTGGTCTTCTTCTTGGCGGCCTTCTTCTTGGCCTTCTTGCGAGTGGCCTTCTTCTTGGCCTTCTTGCGAGTCGCCTTCTTCTTGGCCTTCTTGCGAGTGGCCTTCTTCTTGGTCTTCTTCTTAGCGGCCTTCTTCTTGGCCTTCTTACGGGTGGCCTTCTTCTTGGTCGCCTTCTTCTTAGCGACCTTCTTTCTGGCCTTCTTCTTAGCAGCCATTGTCTCTGTCCTTTGTTGGTACCTGAGTGCTTAGCCGGGGCACAGTTCAGCCTGCAGCCAACCGGGCATACACCGATCCACGGGTACATCGGCGAGGGTGCAGAGGTGATTCACCGAAATTCCGCTGCCAACAGGAGATACCGCGATTCACCAGCTTTTGCCAGAATTGCGAAGTCCTAAGAAGCCCTTCACTAGCAACTGCTTGCATTCCATTAAGTGAAGAATGAAGAAAGCCTTGGAAAATGTGCGTTTGCACTTGCTAGGGCTCGCTTTTTTCGCGCGCTGCGAGCAATTGCACGACCCAGAACTGTGGAAAATCACTTGGAGAAGTTCTGAGTACATGCAAACGGAGGCCATTCGGCCTCCGCTCATCAATTCATCCGATCGATCTCAGTCGAAGAGATTGTCGAGCTTCTTCTTCGCTGAATTCCCGTAGCCAGCATCCAGATCCGGGCCTTCACTCGGGTCACGGGCCAGGGCGACATCATAGATCTCAGATAGCTTCTTCGCGGTTTCGTTCGCGTAGAGACGGATCATGCCCACCGTGGTCCGATCGTCGAAGAGGATGGTCAGGAGCGTCCGATCTCCAACCAGGGAAAGCTGAATGTTATCGCGCGTGCCCTGGTGGTAGAGGGCCGTGAACTCATCTTCACCGAGCAGGCGAGCCATCTCCTTGGTGGCGGCAAAGGAACCGGCAACCAGAGCGGAGATCGTATCCATATCGATGGAGCGGACCTCGCCTCGGCGAGTCACCAGGTGACCCTCCTTGTCGATCAGCAAGGCACACTTGGCGCCTGCGAGCCGAATGAACTCAGCCAGGAGCTTGTCGATCTTCTCCATGTCCTCCTTGTAGAAGGACAAGCGATCGCTGCGGAGTCTGTCATTCGCACTGGTCTTTTTGGCGGTGCTCATAGTCTCAGATCCCTTGGTTGTTCAGCACGAAGTAGACAACACCCGCAACCGCAGCTGCGAGGAACACGGTAACCATGACCGCAAGGCCCATTCCGCCCTTCTTGGTGTCCGAATGCTTGCGCACCGCCGAGGCAACCGCCTTGGATGGTGATGGCCGACGCGAAGCGGAGGTATTCGCCGCCTGGCGACGTGGAGCTGCGGGTCGCGCCGCGGCTGCAGCGGGGCGGCGTCCGCCCGGTGCGCGCTGCGCTGGCGGCCGACCTGGGCGGCCGGCAACGGCGGGGGCGTTTGGCTTGCTGGCCGGAGCTGGACGGCCGCCAGCCTGCCCAGCGGCGGGAGCTTCGGCCTTCTGCCGTTGCTGCGCCGGACGTGCCGAGCTGCGCCTGCTGTCCATCTTCTCGATGCTCTCGAGAACCATGCCTGCCAGGACCTTCAGCGTCGGGAATACACCCTCACCGGTTACGGCCACAGCCTCGAAAGTCGGAACCCCAAAGCGATTGAACTGCTTGTCCAGTTCCTCAACGGACAAGGCGTTCGGGTGGTCTCGCTTGTTGTACTGAATCACGTGCGGCAGCTCGCGGATGTCCTTGCCGTACTCGTTCAAGTTCTCGATCAGGTTCTCATAGCTCTCGATGTTCTCGTCCATCTTGTCGCCATCGGAGTCGGCGATGAAGATCACACCGTCAACACCCTGGAGAACGAGCTTCCGAGTCGAGTTGTAGTAGACCTGGCCAGGCACCGTGTAGAGCTGGAACTTGGTCCGCATGCCTGCGACGGTGCCTAGATCGAGAGGCATGAAGTCGAAGAACAGAGTGCGATCACCATCCGTTGAGATGGACGTCAGCTCCCCCTTGTTCTCCTCCGGCGCCTTCTGGTGAATGATCTCCAAGTTCGTGGTCTTGCCGCTCATCCCCGGCCCGTAGAACACGATCTTGCAGTTGACCTCTTTGAGTGCAAAGTTGATCTGAACCATGTATCCGTAGCTCCTAGGGCAGCGTCCCCGCCCCGAATGGAGCGGTGGTTTCGTGATCCCCAGATTCCTTGTTCCAGCCCACCCGCTCCGTCCACAACAGTGGAAACAGACTCGAGTCAGCGCCTTTTGTGTTCTGATCGGTTTGCCGCCCCCTGGGGCTTGAGCAATATCCGCCACTGAGAAACACGCCGCTTGTGCCTGGGCCAAATCGCCGATGGCATGGCCTGCTCCGAGCTCCTCCGAGAAGGCTCAGGATGGCAGCTTTGCGGCTCTTGCGAGGCGTCGACCGATCTCGTCGACTTCGCCCAGCAAGGGCTCCATCTCGACGAACTGGTCGGTGATGACCACCAGGAATGCCGCCTGGATATCCACCAATACGACCTTGCCGTGGGTCGCGTGCATGATGAAGCGGGAGAACCCGTGATCAGTCTGAGCTCCCATGGCTCGCTTCGTGGTCGTAATCAGAAAGGAAGCCAGGCCAGCGACTACCTCATCGCGGAATCGGCCCTTGAGCACGCTGGAGACCATGATCCCATCGCTGGTGACTACGGCAGCCCCGCTGACACCCGCGACTTCACGCAGCTCGTCCAGGAGTTCCTGAATCGCGTTCACTCTGACCCTGCTCCCGTCAAGTAGAGTGATCCGGCCACCAGCTCTTGCAACTCTGCCAACACGTACTCGACGTCGGAATTCGCGTCACAAAGGACGGAAGCGACCACCTCGCCGTAGTTGCAGATGCAGATGTGACCGTAGTCTCCCTCGACTACACCCTTGCTGAAGTTGCCTATGTCCATCCGGCGCGAGGTCCGCTGCGCAGCCTTGGCCACGACGCGCGAAACACGCAGGAAGGGATCACGGCCGTCTCGAATCTCACCCTTCACCAGGGCCTTCGAACCCTTGATGTAGGCTGCTTTGCGCACTCCATCGATCTCGGCGAGGTGCGCCAATGCATCACGGATACTGCCAATGCCCTCTTCATTGGTCGCGAGGTTCTTGCCAGTCACGCCACGGGCGATCGGCGCATTCGGCAGAACACCCTTCTCCTCGATATCCATGAAGAGCGTCTCGAGCTCTTTGCCGCTGGAGCCCATGCTCGCTGAGCGTTCGCACATCTCTGCGATCTCGCTATCGCCAGGCGCCGCATCCCGGATGATCTCCAAGTGATAGCGCGCTTGCTCCATGGCTCCCGCGCGGTACAGAACCTCACCCAGAAGGCGGTGTGCCTTCAGGTTGGCTGCATCCAAGCGGATGACCTCGTTGAGACATCGCACCGCTTCCAGGCCATCCTGGGCAATGAGGTCGCGGTAGAAGTTGGTCAGGCGACCCTTGGCAAGCACCAGGAAGGCACCGTCATCATCGGGGAATCGCCGAATGCACTCCTCACAGGTCCCGTGAACTGCATCGAAGTCACCGAGCTCCAGGTAGAGCGCAGCGAGTTCACGATATAGCTTGGGGTGCGGTGACTTGCTCAGTCGTGAGCGCAGGTCCTTGATTCGATTGTTGAGCTGAGTCTTCTTGGCGAACTTGCGGAGCTTTCTCAGCTCGTCCGAGTGCGGAAAGAGGGCCAAACCCTCTTCTGCGAGCTGCAAGGTGCGCTCGTGCATCCCCAGGTTGATGTAGACCTGGCCAAGATCAACGAACGTGGAGGGAGATGGCGTCTCTCGAGCCTTGGTCTCGAGGCGCTTCAACTCTTTCCAGATCTTCAGTTTTTGGATGAGCTTCATCCAATGATCTCCTGTGCGGGTCCATGCAACAGGACCAAGTCCGCTTCCCCGGTCAGAGCATCAGCTCTGCCGTCCTTCCTATCGACTTGATCAGCCCTCACGTTGACAGCCAGTGCAACTTTCCCCGGGCAATACTGCGTCACCTTCATTTGAAGTGCAGCACCTCGGCTTTCGAGTTCGGCACGAAGACCGAAGCTCCATCGCTCAAGATCGGACCGCGGAAGAGCTTGCCGTCCTCGAATTCCCATAGCACCGACAGGTCTGACTTGTCGAGAGCGATGAGTAGGTCCTCTTCCTCGAACTCACCATTGCCCTGATCGATTCGGCGGCGCAGGCTCATGAAGATCCTTTCACCGGCGATTACCGGGCCGGAAACCCGTCGCCCAGGCAGTTCAAATTCTGCCATCTTGCGACCGTCGACCAGTTTGAGGAGCTTATCCGAGCCATCCAAAACAAAGATCGCACCTGAATCGAGAACCAGCTCGAACTGGCCAACGCTTCGCTTCAAACCATACTGCCAGACGCTTTCGCCATCGCTCTCGCGAACAGCCACAACCTGCCCGTCATCGGTGCCAAAGACCTGCGTGTTTCTGAGGCCATAGACCTGGGTGGAGACCCCGGTCCCGTGGCGGTAAGTGCGCACGACTTGCCCGTTGCGGGGATCCACAACCAGCACCTGTCCGTCTTCCAGTCCAATCCTCAGCTTCGAACCGCTTACTGCCGGCTGGGCAGCCGCGGCAGCCGTGAACTTCTGTGACCAGAGCTGACGGCCGTCGCTGGCATCTAGAGCCAATAGCACACCTGCGTCATCGGTGACGTAGACTCGACCATCGACAACTATTGGTGGGAAGAGGACCGTCCCGCCAAGATTCTTGGACCAGCGCCTCTCACCACTCGGCAACGAGTAGGCCTGCAGAAGGCCACGTTTGGTATTGAAGAATGCTCGATCGACGCTGAAGGCGGCAGCACCAGACATCTCGTCGAGGTCCGGCAGACTGATAATAGTCCGGATCTTGCCACTGCTGATACCCGCAAAGGCCACCTTGCCACCGGTCAGGCCCATGCCCAGATAGCCGTGCCGGGCACTGGCCGTCGACTGCATTGGCTCGATAAAGCTGAATGCAAGACTCGGTACGATGGTCAGAATGGTGGTGGCAATCGGACTCTCTTCACCCACCAAGGTGATGGCCTCGGGCTCGAAGCCCTCGAGCTTGAGCCCGTAGCTATCGGAAGCACTTCGATCACAAAGCACTACCTGCGGTGTGACCGCTGGCACCTTCTCACCGTTGACATCCAGCATCAGCGGCTCACCCTCGAAGAGGATCTGTGCACCGCTAGGCCTGCTCCTGATCTCCACCGGTAGGCGAACTGCCTGAGCAGTCGTGGTCATCTCGAACTTGGCGATGAGCTCTTCCCAGAGCTTGCGCGCAGCCTGCCAGTCGCCCTTCTCCCAAGCCGCCCAAGCCGTGCGATCGAGAGCCAGAGCCCGACTCATGACCCCTTCCAGGTCAGAGCGGTTCTTGGTCAGCTTGACCTTCTTGGCCCAGTTCCGATCTTGTGGAGTTCCCGCCTGATCCACGAGCGCCTCGACCTCTTCGAGAATCCGGAGCGCGGAGTCCAGGTTGCGGCTCTTCACCAATACCTCGAACTCGGTCCACTTCTCCTGGTACTGGAAGCGAATGGACTCCAACTGCTGTCGCTTCTGACGCAGGTCGTTTTCCTTTTCCGCCTCGTACTTCCGACGCTTGACCTCGATGCGACCGATCTCAGCCTGCGCCTGATCGGAAACGAGGGTCAGGGGGTAGTTCTTCTTGAACTGCTCGAGTTTGGCAATCGCGGCAACGAAGTTCTTCTCCTCGATCAACTGATCGACGGAGTCCTGCATGCCGATGAGCCGCTTCCGGGCATACTCGTCGTAGTAGTAGTAGCCAGCAGCGAGGCAGCTGAGCAAGAAGAACAGCAGTCCCAGGGCGAAGAGGCTACGCCGCCTGCTGCGGCGACGCTCATCCAGCTGGTAGAGCGAACGGATCCGCTCGCTGATGTCCTTGCGCGAGCGATCGATCATCAAGATCTTTTGCAGATACTTGATCGCCTCAATTGGATTGCGCTGCTGAACCAGGTCCTCAGCCATCGAGTGGTAGAGATCGACGACCCGCTTGGTATCTCCGGCCTTGGTGTGAACGTTGATGAGGCTCTTCTTCAGCTCAACGTCGTTCGGGTTGTCGCGAAGCAGCTTCTCGAGAATGCCACGCACACGCTCGACCTCACCGATCTCCAGGTAGAGGTCGACGAGCTCCTTACCGAAGGCAACTGGCTCAAAGGCACCACCGGAGAGATTCGTGCGTCCCGCCGTGAGTTCGACCAGTCGCTCGCGAGCGGCAAGATCCGTCGGCAATAGCTGCACGACCGAGAAGAGAGTTTCCACCGCCTGAGGCAGGTGATCCGAGCCAGCGTGATACTCGGCAACGCACTTCAAATGGTACCCAGCGAGCTCGTACTCCTTGGTCTTCTCGTAGACTTCAGCGACCTCGCCGTGAGCCTCGGGAATTCCGGCGCCAACATCGATCGCCTTTTCATAGAGATTGATCGCGTCACGATTGCGACCCTCGACCACCGAATCCCTTGCTGAGTTCAGCAGTTGATCTTCCGGCACCGGGCTTATCAGGCCCTCCTCCAAGAGGCAGGACATGGCCTTGTAGACCTGGAAGGCAGGCATGCCCGTGATCTCGGTGAGGCGAGCGATATTGCGCTTGCCATCCGCCAGATCGAAGAGCGCCAGGGCATACTCATCCAGCTGCAGCGCATCCACTTCACTGCAGGCTTCATAGACTTCCAGGGGACCGGGAACCCGCTCCTGGATATAGGCCCACTCGTCTATGCGACGTGCGGCCTCCATGATGAGGCTGTCCGTGCTGAAGAAGAAGCGCTCGTCTACCAGACCTTCGCGGCCCGGAATGGTTGTCGCACCCTCGTAAAACTCGAACTGGGCATCGTGCCAGAAGAAGAGGTCATAGATCTCCTCTTCGATTTCGAGACGGAAGGCAGACTCCAAATCTGCATCGGTCAGGTAGCCGCCGGCCAAAAGGCTGCCTATCAGATCCAGGCCCTGCTGTGCCGCATGATCTCGGGCTTCCTGCACACTCTGAGCCGCAAGACGGCCGGTCCGAGTCATTTGCAGCAGAACCCGGTCCAGGAATACGTGCTCGTTGTAGAAGAGAGTGGTTCCCTGAGGTCCGAAGTACAAGGCACGCCATGCCTTTGGGCCTTGGATATTCAGGATGCCCACTTTCTGGTTGAGCGCGAGCATCTGGAAGACCTGTGCCAGGTCGACGCTTGCCAAGTCCCCTTTCAGTGCCATGGACTAATTACCTATCTCCGTCATTTGCGCAGCCTCGCGCAACTCGCGGCCACCAAGTGCATCCACAGATTTGGTATCGGCCGTCGCGGCTCCCGCAGTTGAGAGCCTTGCAGGACTGTCCGGAGAGGTTTACGTTCTCGGGCAAAGGAGCCCCCTTTTAAGCATGTCTCTAGAACGGCACTCCCTGCTCAGCAGAATCAGCGCAGCCATGCACAAATTGGTTGGCGCGACGCTCTTCCAGATGCGCCTGTATGAGCGCTCGCGCCGGAGTTTCGAGCGCGTGCTGGAGATCAAGGGAGACGACTTCTTCGCCTACGTCTACCTGGGACGAATCGCCTACAACCTGGGGGACCGCGCCGGCTGGCGTCGCGAATGTGAACATGCGAGACGGGCATCTCCCCAGCGCTATGCCAAATTGAAACACCCCTTCGAGCTCTTCGAACCGCGGGCAGCAGGCAGCATTTCTGAAGAAGCCGGCGAACGCGCGACCTGGAGAGCCATCAGCACCTCCCGTGTCGGCAGCGCATGGGAAGAGTCCTACCTGGATGACTCGGGATTCGAGGATGGCGAGGCAGAGGAAGGCGAGGGTCGAGACTTCGGGCTGGCGGGATCCGAACCCTGCCCGGATGGACCGACCCGACTCTTCGGGGATGACTTCAGCTCAGAGGAGGAGCGCCGGCGATTCCGGGAGTTGGGGGTCATCCGGAGGGACGAGGTCAAGCGGGTGAATCTCGACGAGCTGGTCCGGCAGCTGACGGCCTGAGCAGCGCGGCAGACCAGGCCCAGGGCCATGTTGTCCCCGGACCCTTTGCCTGCACCGGCCTCGGAGCCTAGACTCCCGCCCCCCGATCCCTCCAGGCCGATCATGAAACAGACCGTCCTTCACTCCGTGCATGAATCCCTAGGCGCTCGCATGGTCGACTTCGCTGGCTGGTCCATGCCTGTCCAGTATCGCAGCATCATCGATGAGGCAAAGCTCGTGCGCGAACGCGCCGGGCTATTCGATCTCGGACACATGGGCAGGGTTCGTATCTGCGGACCCGACGCGGAGGCTTTCCTACAGAAGCTCCAAACCAACGATGCGTCAAAGATCGCTCCCGGGAGAATCCGCTACGCGATGATTCTCAATGCGGACGGCCTCACACAAGACGACATCCTCGTCTATCGCGAGCCCGCCGATGACGGCTTCTTTCTGGTCATCAACGCGGGAAACTCAGATCGCGACCTCGGCATCATGCGCGAGACCGCCAAAGGCTTCGCCAATGTCGAGGTAATCGACCAGACAGAAGAACTGGGGATGATTGCCATTCAAGGGCCGCTCTCCCAGAAGATCACGAGCGAGCTGACGGACATCAATCTCGGCGAGCTCAAGTACTACGCCTGGGCCCGCGGGAACATCTGTGGCTTCGAAGGCGCCATGTCCCGCACTGGCTATACCGGCGAAGACGGCTTCGAGTTCTACCTGAGCCAGGAGGCAACTCTCGCCACCTGGCAGAAGCTTCTGGAGCTGGGTGCAGGGGACGGCCTCCTTCCCTGCGGCCTTGGAGCACGGGATATCCTCCGTCTCGAAGCAGGCATGCCTCTCTACGGTCATGAGATCGATGAGTCGACGACTCCCTACGATGCCGGTCTCGACTTCGCCGTGAAGCTCACTCATGACTTCACCGGCCGTGCGGCATTGGAGGCCCAACGAGCGGCAGGGGAAACCCGGCGGAAGCTCGTCGGCATCACCTCGAGCGAGCGACGTGTTCCGCGCCAGGGATACAGCCTGCATGTAGGTGACAAGGAGATCGGCAAGGTATGTTCCGGCGGAGCCTCCCCCACCCTGGGCTTGAATATTGCGACCGGGTACCTTCCCCTCGAGTTCGCCGAGCCCGGCACCGAAATCACTTTCGCTACTCGCAGCGGGCAGGTCCCGGCTACGGTAGTCCCATTGCCCTTCTACAAGCGTGAACGCTAGCACGGAACTCCGCCATGCGACCGAACGACCGCAAATACCTCAAGTCCCACGAATGGAGCAAGACCGAAGGCGACACCGCCACGGTCGGGATCTCTGACTTCGCTGTCTCCCATCTCTCGGACCTGGTCTTCCTGGATCTGCCGGCTGTTGGTTCCGCGGTAACCGCGGGCGAACCCTTCGGAGAGATCGAGTCAGTCAAGGCTGTGAGCGATATCTACTCTCCGGTCTCCGGCGAAGTCGTCGAGGTCAACGATGACCTCCCCGATAATCTGGACACGCTCAACAGCGACGCATTCGAAGCGGGCTGGATGATCAAGGTCAAGCTCAGCGGCGAGTCCGGCGAATTGATGGACGCCGCCGCCTACGAAGAGCTTCTCAAAGCCGAAGCTGACTGATACCGGCTTCTGACCGTCAGCCCTGATGCATCGACTGCGCGTCATCCACTCCGGGCCTTGCGATCCCAGGTTCAACATGGGCCTGGATGACGCGCTCTTGCAGAGCTCTGCCCCTGCAACCCTGCGCTTCTACTCCTGGTCACCCCCGGGGCTTTCTCTGGGCTTCTTCCAGGAACAAGCTGCCTTCGCCGATGTGCCGGGCTCGCATCAGATCGTGCGTAGATCAACCGGCGGTGGAGCGATCTATCACCAGGAGGAGATCACCTTCTCTCTCAGCTTGGACATCCGCTCCGATTCTCCAGGCATCATCGATTGGTATGTCGGAGTTCATCAAGCCGTTCGCGCCGCACTCCGTCTCGTGGACATCGCTGTGGAGTTTCCCGACAAGATCTCCCCGGTCACCAGAGAGGATCAACGCCGGGGCTGGTGCTTTGACCACCCCGGCCCACAGGATCTGATCAGCAAGACGGGTGGCAAGATCCTCGGCTCGGCGCAACGGCGTATCCAGAGACCCCGGCCACGCCTTCTCCACCACGCCTCGCTGATCATGCGAGCACCAAGCGCAACCCCAGACTGCGGTGCGGTCGCGGACTACCGCCCCCCGGAGGATGTTCGAGAGGACCTCGTGGAGCTGCTTAGCCACCAGCTGAGCAACTTCCTTGGGCTGAGCCCCTCCTCGGAGGGGCCGGATGAAGCCGAGCTGAAAACTGCCGAAAAACTGGCCATGAAACCCCATGGCGATCCGGACCACCTGCTCAGGCGATAGGGCGTATCTACCTGAGACCCTAGGGCTTGAAGGAGTTCAAGCCAGGGGAACTGGAAGACGAAGAGCGCAGGGGATGGGCAGCGCGCTAATCAGGACCGTGGAGCTCGAGGAGCTAATCGAATCGACCGTGTCGATTCCGACGATCCCGGTCACTCTCATGGAAATCAGCCGCATCTGCGCCTCCGAGGATGGCTCGGCACGGGAGGCAGGCGAAGCCATCTCCAAGGACCCGGCAATCGCCGCAAAGCTCCTACGCCTGGCAAATAGCTCCTTCTACGCCCTGCGCAACCCAGTCAGCGACATCAATCTGGCATGCAGCATTCTCGGACTGCGCGTCATCAAGAATCTGGTTCTGCAGGCAACGGTCCTGGAAAGTTTCAGTTCTGGTCCCGAACTCCGTAACTTCGATCCCACCGAGCTCTGGGATCACAGCTTCAAGACAGCTGTCGCTGCCCAGATGCTTGTGGAGAACGCCAAGATCGACTTTGGGATCGAGAAGGAAGAGGCCTACACCTGCGGACTCGTCCATGACGTCGGAAAGATGCTGCTCCTGCAATCACAACCCGAGCAGTTCGCCGACGCCCTCGAGTTGAGCAAGCTCAGAAACATCCCCCTGGCGAAGGCGGAAGGCGAACTCTTCGGCTTCTCGCACGCGCATGTCGGCGGCCTCCTGGCCGAACGCTGGAAGCTATCCTACGCCCTGCAAGCTGCTGTGATGTACCACCACAGCCCGGCGGCAAACCCCGAAGAATGGGTAAAGGGCTTCCTGATCTCTGCGGCCAACTCGATCGCCCACGAAGTCCGCGGCGGATACAAGTCATGGCTCGGTGAGCAGATCGAGGCAGAGTCCATGACCTGTCTGGATCTGGATCCGGAAGTAATGGCAGACATCCGAGAGACTGTGCGCTCAACCTCGACCGGCATCTAGCTCCTCACCCTTCGTCCAGGCCTGAGTACCGACAGGATTCAAACCCGGACCTGCACTGCGGAGCGCCTTGGCAATAGCTAACTCTTCGCAGTGCCTCGCCTCCAACCAAACATGGTCGGAGAAACCCTGCTCAGACTTGCTGACCGATGTGCTTCTCGACCAGCTCGATCAATTCATCGGGCTCGAAGGGCTTGCGGAAGTAGTCAGCGGCGCCCATCTCTGCACTCTTCTGGTGTCCACGGGAGTGTTCACGCGCCGTGAAAATGATCACGGGGATATCCGAAGTCTCCGGATCGCGCTTCAACCTGGTGAGGGTCTCCCAGCCATCGATACCCGGCATCATGATGTCCAGGAGAATCAGGTCCGGACGCAGGTCCTTCGCGCTGGCGATCCCTTCTTCGCCGTTGACTGCTGATTCGACTTGAAAGCCAGAGGCCTCGAGCACCATCTGGGTTGAGACGATGATCAGCTTCTCGTCTTCAATGATCAGTACTTTGCGTTCCATTGGAGTGTTTTCCATCTTGCCAAGGTCTTTGTTCAGGATTTGGAGTAGTCGGTCTCTCCGGTCGATGATGCGAGCGCCTCTTCGTTGACCAGAGGTAGATTGAATGAAAAGCTCGAGCCTTGGCCGAGATCGCTCTCAACCTCGATCTCACTGCCATGGGCATTGATTATTCCGCGGACAAAGAACAGTCCGAGACCGGCACCACCGTGGTGTCGCGTCAAGGGATCTTCAACCTGGAAGAACTTCTCAAAGATGCGGTTGTGGTAGCGAGGATCGATGCCGATTCCCGGGTCTCTCACGACAACGCGAGCCATGCCATCGTTGCTGTCCACCTCGATGACAATCGAACCACCGTCATTGGTAAACTTCAGAGCGTTCTCGACGAGAGCTTGCACGGCACGCCGGAGATCAGCGCGATCCCCACGAATAACGAGGGACTCCTCTTGATAGTCCACTTTCAGGCGAATGCTGCGATCACCGGCAGGTTGCTCAAAGGGAGCAACAGCGTGCGCAACCAGCTCGCAGATGTCGAAGACTTCCAGGTCCTGGCCGTACTCGTTCGACTCGATGTGTCCAAGGTTGATGAGCTTGTCGATTTGATGCTCGAGCCGCAGGGACTGTTCGCGAATCGACTCAACAACCCGGATCTGCTTATCGGTCAATGAACCCAGGCTGCCCTTCACCATCATGGTCGAGAAGGTCTTGATACCCGTCAGTGGGGTGCGCAACTCATGGGCGACGATCGAGAGGTATTGGTTCTTCAACTGATCCGACTTGTAGTCAGATGTCACATCCTGCATCACCGTCAATGTGCCAGCAGGATTGCCCCGGTAGTCCAAGACCTGCGAGGTATGCATCTTGACGTACATGAGGTCTTTTGAGCCGTCATGCACTTCGATGGTGCGTGTGGTCTCTCTGCAGTCCTGGACCCGCCCATAGTCCTCCTGCACCGCCTTCACCAGATCGTCCTTGCCGCTGAGACTGGAGATAGGCCGGCCAATGGTCATGAATGACTTCGTTCCCAGGAAGTCCTCGGCCACTGGATTCATGAGGGTGATGTTCGCGTCGCAATCCGCAAACACGATGCCATCCATGATGTTGCCGATGATAGTCATCATTCTCGATAGGTCGATGTAGAAGATCTCCTGAGATTCTTCGAAGGCGCGACGCTGCTCAACGAAACTTCCCCGGAGTTCTTCGTACTTCTGCTGAAGACTGTCGGCTGAGGTCGCTTCCTTCTCAGCGACCGGCCTGAGCTCTTCCCAACAGAGGAGGCTCTCTCTGATGCTAGCCTGGAGTTGCTCTGCCACAGGCCATGGCTTGGGAATGAACCCACGGGCACCCAAATGCATCGCTGTCTGTGCCTCATCCGGGTCACCGGAGCAGAGAAGCATCGCGTCATGCCCTGTGGCGCAACGAGCGAGAGCCTGCAACTGTCCGATGGACCAATCGAGCGAGGTGATGACCACGTCGACGGCTCCATTTGCGACCAGCTCGCATGCTGGCGCAATTTCACCTGCTCCCGAACACTGCATCGGAGAACCTGCAAGCCTTCCAAGGATAGACTCTCGCGCCACGGCATCACCGTCGACGACCAAGACTCGGGCCTTGTCAGTTTGTAGTACTCGCATCGCTGCAGCACGAAAGGCGCGGCCCCTTGCCGCGCTTTGAAACTTGGAATTGCTGGTCTGCTACTCTCAAAGAGAGAGCTCAACCGTTCTTTACCGCGTTCAAAGCATCCTCCTCAGTATCGAAGATCGAGAGGTGCTTCGAGATCCTCATGATGTCGAAGATCTTGATGATAAACGGCTTGATGTTGCAGAGATGCAGCTTCGTGTTGCGTGATGCAGTCACGTTGTTGGCAACGATGATCAAACCCACACCGCAAGAGTCGATGATCTTTACGTTGTCAAGATTCAGAACGAAGAACTCATAGCCTTCGTCGATCTTGGCATTGATCGTCTCCTTGAGGGACTCTTTCAGCGTATCGGTGACGTAGAAGTTCAGACTCCGATCGTTGAACGAGATAATGCAGGTCTTGTCTTCGTCTAGGGCTGTTACAGACAGCCCCTGGCTCTTCTTCCCGACAATCTCCATTGATTACACCTTGGGCGTGGACTACGGCGAGGGGAGACCTCTACCTATGCCCCTCCTCATCGGCCAACACCGCAACATAGGTTGAGGCCAGTGGGCCCTACACCTCTGTGCAGGGGCATTCCCGCCTGGCCCCGGGCAGGCGAGGGAAGCCGCGATGACAAGGCCCGGCTATCCGGCTACTCAGCCCCGATATCTGATTGAGACGTTTCGGCGACCCATTTCGGCGAGATTGTCAGCCGTCTTCTTCAGGCCCATCTTGTGGGCCTTGTTGGCAACACTGATGGCTGATCTACCTAGAATCCTGGCTATCTCCAGATTTTCGCGGTGCGGGTAGAGGCGCGCGAGGGTGTCGACATCTTGCACAGACCAACGGGGCATGCGAACCGGTGACCCATGAGCCGGTCCTGGCTCCGCCTTGTCCTTGGCCAGGCACAGTCGCATGGCAGCATCCGCCACTTCTTCCCCTGAGCGACTGAGGCAAACCTCGAGATCCTCGTCACGACGGCTGCCAAATAGCTCCTTGAGGAGAGCTAGCTCCTCGGCCGTCCATGGAGTTCCGCTGCGCGCCCCTCGCAGTTGCTTCATCCGCAAACGAATCTCACCGACCGGCCGTGACACAACCAGGGCGATCGCGGCCAATTCAACGACTCCGTAGGCGCGGCGCAGGACCAGATCATCCTCCTCCGACCACGACCCAACCTTTCGGGGTTGTCGAAAGAGGATCTTGGCCTGTCTGCGGATGCTGGATTCGGTCCTGCCAAGCAGCTTGGAGATGCGCTTGGCTGAGCTCCGAGGGAACAACTTGCGAAGTCTGAACAACTCATGAGCTGTCCAGTTTCCATGCGGACTTCCCATCTCAGCCGTCTTGTCTGTTGTCACCCATGAAACGGGACCAACCTTCCTTCGCCTTCATCGATGCCATCTTTCGTGTCTCCTCGGGATCTACATGTCGGAGCGCTTCCTGGGCGAAGTCCTGGCACTCTTCGATGGGATAAGTTCGCACCATCAACTTCACACGCGGCAAGAAAACCGGGGACATGGACAACTCTCTGAATCCGAATCCTATCAGAATAGGCGTGAAGTGATGGTCGCCGGCAATCTCACCACAAATGGAGACAGGTTTGTCGGCGGCCACGCACTGCTCGGCGATTGACTGCAAGGTTCTGAGCATTGCCGGGTGATAGGGAGTGTATAGATTGGCCACTCGCGGGTTGTCACGATCCACGGCCAACAAGTACTGGACCATGTCGTTGGTACCGATGCTGAGAAAGTCAACCAAGGGCAGGACCTTGTCCAGGACCAGAGCGATTGCCGGGACTTCGATCATGACGCCCAGCTGCACGTCCTTGGAGTACTCCTCTCCCGACTCCTCCAGATCCTTGGAGATAACGTTGAGGATCTGTCGACAATGCTGCACTTCGGTGACGGAGGTCACCATCGGCAACATGATTCGTGCCCTACCACCCGCACTCGCTCGCAGGATTGCCCGGATCTGTGTGTAGAAGAAATCCGGCCAATCGATGCTGATGCGTAGCCCACGCCAGCCGAGCACAGGATTCCTCTCAGAAGGAGTTCGGAAGTAGGTGAGAGGTTTGTCACCGCCGATATCAAGGGTGCGAAAGGTCACCATCTTGTCGCCTGCCCACTGAATCGCCTTGCGATACATCTGGACTTGCTCCTCTTCCGAGGGGAACTGCTTGCGCTCCATGAACGCGAACTCGGTGCGAAAGAGTCCGATCCCGGAGATCACCTTGCTCTCGATGTGCTCGAGATCGCGCACCCCTTCCACGTTCGCCATCAACTGAACCGAAGTTCCATCCGGCGTCATGGATGAGAGAAAGCGCACCTCGAAGACTCGCCGCTCCGCCTCGTCCTGCTCCTGGGCCCGGCGCTCGTACTGGCCAAGCTCCTCCTCTTCCGGATCGCTGATTAGCACGGCGTTCTCGCCGTCCAGAATCACACGAGTGCCGTTTTGAACTGTCTGCAACAGATCTTCGACGGCAACGATCGATGGGATGCCGAGGGACCTGGCCAGGATCGCGCCGTGCGAATACTTGCCACCGCGAGCGGTGACGATGCCGCGAATGTGCTCGCGATCGATGAGCCCGGCGTCCGAGGGCAAGAACTCGTCGGCCGCGAAGATGTAGTCCTGACCTCCCGAGATGTAGACCGAACGCTCCTTCGCCATGAGCGCAGAGAGGACCTGCCGGCCCACATCACGAAAATCTGCAGCCTTCTCGCGCATGGCAACATCTTCCATACCTTCGAAGACCTTCTCGTACCTCGAGATAACCCTCTGAACGGCAACCTCGACGTTCTTCTCATCCTCCTCGAGCTGCTTGAACATGTCATCGATCAGGGTCTGATCGTGCAGCAAGGCAAGTTGGGCGTCGTAGATTTTGGTGTCGTGCGCTGAGAGGCTCGAAGAGAGCTCGTGACGAAGACGCTGGATCGACTTTGAGGCAGTTGCGATCGCCGAAGACAGACGCTGTTTCTCGGCCGCGACATCCTCGCTACCGATCTGGCGTGCGGGGATGAACTCCAGACCACCGTGGAAATGCACCAGGGGAGCGATGGCGATACCCGGCGCCGCAGCGACTCCTCTCAGCTTGATGGCCATGACTAGGCGACTTCCTCGATCTGAAGGGTCAGCTCGTTTTGGAGAAGGGCGAAGGACCCGAGTGGGGGCCATGAAGCCCTACTTTTTCGGGCACCGTGCCAAGGAATGCAACACAGAGGCTTCATCCGAGGGACATCTTATGCCGAAGAAAAGGCTCGATGTGTCCTTGACAGCTGGAAGGAGCACGATGAGCCCTGAGCAAAGCACAGAAACCAAGCTCGAAGACCACGCGATCTTTCAAGAAGGCAACAGCCAAGAGTCTGCTGCCGTAGATAACGAAGAAGGGGAATGGCCCGAAGACGGGGATGATCAAGAGGAGCTCGCCAATGAGGACGAACTCCCTGATGAAGCCGAGTACCCCGATGAACAGCCGCGCCCTGCCGCTCAGGGGAAACTCTGGACTGTCCTCGGACTGATCTGCCTGGTATCCGGTGTCGCTCATGCATGCCTGCTGGCCTTCGCTCCCGATGCGGTCCCCGCAGTCATCGATGGACTGGCCAAACTGGGCATCTCCCCAGCTCATCCCATCATCGCCGCACTGGTGCTATTCGCACTCGGCAGAAAGAGTGACTCGGGAACCCTGGACACAACCGACCTTCAGGACCAACTGCATCATCAGTTCCAGGACTTCGTCGCCAATATTCCGAGCAGCAGCTCCGACGGCGCCGGGATCGAAGACATCGATCGCGTGCTGATGGCTCTCCAACGCCAGGATGAGAAGATCAACAATCTCACCAGGGCGACCAAGATGTATGGCAAGCCAATGGTCGAGATCACCACGCAGGTGAGCGACACGGCGAATCAACTGAAGGACCTGAACAACGCGCTCACCGAACTCAAGAACGAGGTCGGTATGATCAAGGAACTGAAGGGCAGTCTGGATGCAATGATCCAGGAGAGCAGCAGTGCCAGCGAGAAGGCGACACAGCCCTTGGCCGCGCAACTCAGCAGCCTGCAGGAATTGATCCAGCAGCTGCCATCGCAGCACAGTGCAGAACTCAAGTCCCTGCAGGAGCAGCTCGGACAATCCGTCGGCGGCCGCATGGACGAGACGCAGAAGCACCTCGCCAGCGCTGTCGAGAAGCTACTCGCCAACAACAAGGACTCCTCCCTCACCGAGCTCGAATCCACTCTGGACTCGATCAAGGGAGCCCTCAGTGGCATCTCGAAGGACATCGGCCAGCTGCGTAATAGCAGCCCCTCTCCGGCAGCCGCCCCGGCTCCTGCCGCTCCATCTCAAGCCGCCCCTGCTCCTGCTCCCGCAGCAGCGGCGCCGGCGCCAGCCACCAACGAGGCCGGCAGCAAGCCACCTCCCGGTGGCCTCGCCCACTCCATAGCAGGCTCGAAGAAGGGCGCCGGCAAGAATGTTCTCGGCGCCATCGCCAAGCTCAAGAACATGCGTCAGTAGATCGCAGCAAGCGATCTACTGGGGCAAGATCTCGCGCAGATAGCGCACGGGCACACCGAAGTTCGAGCCAGCAAAGCCTCGGACAATTGCGAAGTTGACGCCGATCACCAGGCCCTCGCTACCAAACACCGGCCCCCCCGATCCGCCCGATGTGGTTCCCGCATCGTAGACCAGCTTGTCCACGAGGACCTCGTTGAGAGCTCCCCTGGTGATGATCGGCAAGACCGCCCTATTCTGCGCGAGACCGTCGATGATGCTGGACATGCTCGATCCCGGGGCAGCGAGACTGCGCGCCAGGTCTTGATCCGCCTTGGCGAGAAGGGCATTGATCCCGGTTGGGAATCCGACAACCGCGATTCCCTTTCCGAGTGAATCTAGGGCGGGGGCAGTAGCTAGGGGGAGAACCGGCAAACCCTCCGGGGCTTCGATACGAAGAATCGCTACGTCGATCTTGTCATCGCGAACACGAGTCTCTTCAGGCTCGATGGGAATTGGCCCTTGCTCGGGAAAGTAGGCCATGAGACGCAGGAACTCAGGCTGCCAACCGTGCTCCAATAGAGAGCTTACGCGCTGGTCGTACTCCCAGGGCAGAGCCACATGGCGATTGGTTGCGATATGGCCCTTTGCGCTAATCAAAAAGCCGGAGCCCGTGTATTCCAGGCTGACCGTCTCGCCAGTCGGACCTGAAGTCAGTAACTCCTCCACTTCACCCTGCATGCGTTTGAAGCCATAGATGCCATGGATCAGGCATACTCCTCGGCTGTAAACCTTGTGGATCTTCTGCAATGCAGCGTCGCTGGCGATGAGTCGGTCGATGCGGGCGGCGCGAGCAGCAAACTCGACGCGCAAGGCTTCGATCTCTTCGCGACTGACCAGGTCCTGATGTTGGGCGCGAAGTTGGTCGAGCAGATCATCGATCTCCTCCTTGCTCTGGCTGCCACCGAACCAGCCCGCCAAAAGGGCCGTGGCAAGGAGGATGACCAGGACCAGAAGGGGAACTCCGATCTTGAGCTGCCATGTTGCCTGGGTCAGAAGGTCCTTGGTGATCGAATGCGTGAAGGCAAAGGCACCACTCTCATTGCCCACATCACGCGCATCGTCGAGCATGCGGCGAACGGGCTTGCAGACTCGACCGGGTTCCGCATAGACCTTGAAGCGAGCACGCGGCCCACTCCTGCCAAACTCCACGAGATCGCCTTGCTCGAGGATGATCTCGTCGACTTCCTTCTGATTGATAAAGACCTGACCGGTAATTCGCCGCAGGTAGAAGGCACAGTCCTCCTCCACATAGGCGATCTCCGCATGACGCGGCTGCACTCCATAGCCCTCGGGGAACCTCACCGCCGCATCAGGATCAGTGCCGATGAGGACATTCTCTGGCTGATAGGTGTCCGTGTTCCCCCGCAGGGGTCCCGAAAGATGCAGGAGCTGGACCCTCATCGCCGCACCCGACTCACTCGCGCTTCCAGTTGCGCACTCGCGTCCGGATCTCCTCAACCAAGTCGGCAACTGGGCAACGATCCTGCTTCATGCTGTCTCGATCACGGATGGTGACCGTTCCCTCACTCAAGGTATCCCCATCTACAGTGAGGCACCAGGGTGTGCCGACTTCGTCCTGCCGACGGTAGCGCCGCCCGATCGCGCCCTTCTGATCGTAGAAGCTGCTGATTCCTGCCGCCTGCAGGATGCCCTGGATCTCCTTGGCCTTCTCCGGCATGCCCTCCTTCTTGACGAGAGGAAAGACCGCCGTCGTCGTCGGAGCGATTTGCGGATGGAAGTGCAAAACCGTACGCACGTCCTCCTTGCCACTTTTCTGATCCACGAGCTTTTCCTCATCGTAGGCATCGACGAGGAAGGTCATCGCCGCCCGATCACAGCCAGCAGCCGGCTCAACCACATGCGGCAGGTAACGCTCTTTCTTGGCTTCATCGAAGAAACTCAGGTCCTTACCCGAAGCTTCCGAATGCTGCGTCAAGTCAAAGCAACCGCGCTTCGCGATTCCCTCCAACTCGCTCCAGCCGAAGGGGAACTCATATTCGACATCCGTGCATCCGGTCGAGTAGTGCGCCAACTCATCGTCATCGTGCTTACGCAGGCGAAGCTTCTCGGCTCGCACTCCAAAGCGCACATACCACTCGTGGCGCTGCTTGATCCAATACTCGTACCACTGATCGTCCTCGCCCGGCGGGATGAAGAATTCCATCTCCATCTGTTCGAACTCTCGAGTACGGAACACGAAGTTCCCGGGTGTGATCTCGTTGCGAAAGCTCTTGCCAATCTGCGCGATGCCGAAGGGTGGCTTCATCCGGGCCGAATTGACCACATTGACGAAGTTGGTGAAGATCCCCTGAGCAGTCTCCGGTCGGAGATAAACCGTGTGCGAGGCATCTTCAACTGGACCGGCGAAAGTCTTGAACATCAGGTTGAAAGCGCGCGCCTCCGTCAAGTCTCCCTTGCCTCCGCAGTTCGGACATACCCCCTTCTGTTCCAGGTGATCCTCGCGAAAACGACCTTTGCAAACCCGACAGTCCACCAGTAGATCCGCAAAACCGGCAAGGTGACCTGAGGCCTGCCAGATTGCCGGGTGCTGGATGATGGCCGAATCCAGACCGACGATGTCCTCGCGGCCGGTCACCATCGCCTGCCACCAGGCGTTCTTCACGTTCCTCTTCAACTCCGCCCCGAGAGGGCCGTAGTCATAGCAGGAGTTGAATCCGCCGTAGATTTCGCTGCTTTGGAAGACGAAGCCGCGGCGCTTGCAGAGCGACACGATGCGCTCCATGAGATCAGGGGACTTGGATGCCATTGGTATCAGCGGGTGAGCGTTGGGATGGCAGGCTAACGCCTGCCCGGTGGGCAAGACCAGCCTCCAGAAATCCAATTGGGCCAGTCCCCAGGGAAAGCCCTGGCATGGGGTTTGAGTCCGTCCTCCCGAAGCGTATCCTGCTCGCCCCAACCAGATCATGGTCGAATCAGCCAAGGATAAAGTAGCTCTGAATCAATGCGCCGAGAAGGTCGTCGAAGGCATGCGGATCAACCCCGAGGAGGGCCTGGCCCTATATGAGGGCTTGGATCTCAGCTCCATGGGCATGCTGGCCAACCAGACGCGCTTCCGCCTGAACCCGGAGCCCGTCGTCACCTACATCGTCGATCGCAACATCAACCCAACCAATGTCTGCGTGACAGACTGCGGCTTCTGCGCCTTCTACAGGCGTCCGGGAGACGATGAGGCCTACACCCTCTCCCGCGAGGTGATCTACCAGAAGATCGACGAGTTGCGGGCCGCCGGTGGCATCCAGCTGCTTTTGCAGGGCGGACACCATCCCAAGCTCAAGACTGACTGGTTTGCCGAGCTATTCCGCGACATCAAGGCGCGCTATCCCGAGATCTGGATCCACGGCATGTCGCCGCCGGAGATCCATCATCTTTCGCGCCTGGAAAAGCGCCCGGTGCGCGAGGTCATTGCCGACCTACAAGCAGCCGGCCTCGATTCAATACCCGGCGGCGGTGCCGAGATCCTCAGCGAGCGAGTTCGCAAGATCATCGCCCCTAAGAAAGCCAACACCCAGGAGTGGCTGGACGTCATGCGGCAGGCTGCCAGCCTGGGAATGCGTGGCACCGCCACCATGATGTTCGGACATGTGGAGACGTCCGAAGAACGCATCGAGCATCTGACACATATCCGGGATCTGCAGGATGAATGCGGAGTCTTCACCGCCTTCATTCCCTGGACCTTCCAGCCTGACAACACCGAACTAGCCTCTCAGGTCGAGAGAAAGGCGAGCTCCGCTGAGTACTTGCGCATGCTCGCCTTCGCACGCATCTATCTGGACAACATTCAGCACGTCCAGTCCAGCTACGTGACCCAGGGCATGAAGATCTGCCAGGACGGCCTGGCCATGGGTGCGGACGACTTTGGCTCCGCAATGCTCGAAGAAAACGTAGTCAGCAGCGCGGGCTGCTCGCACTTGACCTCGGTGGCCGAAATAGAACGGCACATCAAGGACGCCGGCTTCTCGCCGCAGCGCCGCAACATGCTTTACCAACCAGTAACTACGCCACAGACCGATCGCTTTGGTCGAGCCCCGAAACAAGCCAAGATCACTTCACAGGGGGTTGCCCAATGAGCCAGGTCAAGCAACAGGCAAGTAGGTATCAACCCCTCGAACCTGCACTGGCTGATCGAGTTCTCGAAGGCGTCGGACTTGGCGAGATTCGCGACAAGGTCCGTGCCGGCGAACGCTTGTCACGCGAAGACGGCCTGCTGCTCTTCGAGACCCCGCATCTCAGCGCGGTCGGCTATCTGGCCCAGCAAGTAAGGCAGCGGTTGCACGGCGACAAGGCCTACTTCAATTACAACCTGCACATCAACTACACCAACGTCTGCCAGTACTCCTGCAAGTTCTGCGCCTTTGCTGCCAAGGAAGGCGAGGACCGCGCCTACACCATGGACGGTGCTGCCGTCGAAGCGAAGATGCGCGAGTATGCAGACCAGGCGATCACCGAAGTGCACATGGTCGCGGGCATCCACCCGAACCGAGGCTACGAGTATTACCTCGAGGTTCTGCGTGCCGCCAAGCGAGCGCGTCCTGAGGTGCACGTCAAAGCCTTCACAATGGTGGAGATCGAGCACATGCTCAAGATCTCTGGCAAGACCGAAGATGAGGTCTTCGCGGATCTTCGCGAGGCCGGACTGGGCTCATGCCCCGGCGGCGGTGCCGAAGTGCTCGTCGATCGCGTCCACAAGGCGGTCTTCCGAGAGAAAATGGGCCCACAGGCCTGGCTCGATACCGCCAGGAAGGTGCAAGAGCATGGCTTCAAGATGAATGCCACCATGCTCTACGGTCACATTGAGCGCAGCTCCGAGCGAGTTGATCACCTGATCAAACTGCGTGAGCTACAGGACGACTGCGGCAACTTCATGGCCTTCATTCCCCTTGCCTTCTGGCCCTACCACACGGACCTGGCAAACTTCGGCCACGAAACCACAGGCTGGATGGACCTGCGCAGCATCGCCGTCAGCCGTCTGATGCTGGATAACTTCCCAACCATCAAGGCCTACTGGATCATGCTCACTCCGGCGAGCGCGCAGACCGCCCTCGCCTTTGGCGCCAACGATCTGGACGGGACTGTCAGCGAGGAGAAGATCACTCACGACGCCGGCACCACCGCCCCCCAGCACCTGCCCAAGGACCACCTGGTCGAGCTCATCCGGGCGGCAGGCTATCAACCGGTGCAACGCAGCAGCACCTACGAGGAGCTCGAACTCCTCTCCAGCTAGGCCCCTAGCGGCGGCGCTTGCCGGCGGGAGCAGCAGGGATCTCGTGACCTAGCTCCTGAACGAAGGCCATCAAGCTGGCCTCGATGAAGTCGGCAAGCATCTCGCCAGCGGGACGATCCCCCGCAGGCAGAACCCGAGCGAGCAAGCCCTCCTCCTGAATCTCAATCTCTCCATAGAGATGCAGACGATCGACAAAGAGCGTGAATGTCCTGAAGAGAGTGAAGCCGAGCATTTCCCCGAGACCGCCGGGAAAGAGTTCGCAGGCTAGGACCTGCTTACCGCCGACTCTGGGCTGCCAAGGCTGCACTTCTCCAGCCAGGGAAGCTCTGATCTCGAGAGGGCAATTCGCCATGACCAGGTACTGATCGATGCTGCCGATGACGATTTCGTCGCGTCCATCCGGGGCGATGTAGAGGAGGTGATCCTCCCCTTCAGCCATGAGCTCGAATCCGAATCGCCCGGCGGGCAGCTTCTCCCGCATCTCCGCATGGATCGAAGCAGCCTCCTTCAGGCCGAAGAATACCAACATGCCGGGGATGTCCCCTGGCCTCGGTCCAGGGTAAAGAAGCAAGCCCGCTCTACCGCTCTTGATCTGCGCCCGCAGCAGTTCGCCGTTCAGACCCAATCTCTGAATCAATGCTGCCGTAGCCGCATCGAAATCCGGCAGTTCCCCAGGCAGGAACTCGCCGACGAGCTTGCGAAGGCTCTCTAGGGGGTCGGCGATGCTCATCGACAAAGCCAGGGTCGGGCGCTCGAAGCGGGCGATGAAGTCTCTGGACTCGGCGGCTGCCTTGATATCGAGTATGGCCGAGTCTTTCGCCAGACTCGCGCCGGCCACCAGCCCCTGCGGACCCAATGCCACGAGCATGGACTCGGGTAGATGCAGGTCGGGCTCCCCGGCCAGTTCTTCGATAGCCTGGAGGTTGACGAACAAGCCGATCGGCAGGGGACCCTTTGCCTCCGCCTTCACCATGGCATAGCTGGGGTCGAGGGAGATCGTCCGCTCTCGTCCGACTCCGCCGAGAATGGTACGCAATCGATCCGCAGAGTCCCCGCCCCCGCTGCTACCAAAGAGGTACATGCGGCCACCGAGAAAGCCAACGGCAGTTTGACCACCCTTGTCCAGGTGGACCGGGGGCTTGCCCTCTGCCTGCTCCCACTCACCCTGCATCTGGCGAGTCAGATAGGCGAGCAACTTCCCCTGGTCCCTCGTGTCCAGACTGAAGAGGGCGGGATCGGGGAAGCCCCAGGTTCCGAATCCAAGCACCGACAGGCGCAGGGCACCACTGGAGTGGATGCCCATTGCACTCCAGCTGGTTGGCTTGCTCAGCCTGAGACCGAGCTCCTTCTCCATCTCCTCGTCGACGATGCGCATGGCAGCTGCAACATCTTCGCGCATCATCCTTGGCGCCAGGGCGGCGAGCATCATGCCCAGGAGCTCGGCAGGGTTCTCGATACCGAAGCTGATCGGATAATCGGCGACGCCGACAGCCAGTCCGCCCGGGTTCGCAGGCCTGCTTCGTTGTGCTTCGGTCGAAACAGTTAGCAGCAGAGCGGCCGCAAGCGTGGCGAGTGCCTTCATTCCTTTCCCTCAATCCTCCAGTCCAAGCACCCTCCGCAGAGCTTTCTGATCCCTATCCTTGGCGGTGAAATCGTCGAAGGACTTCTCCGGTGGGGTGATCAGGTGCGACTGAATGAAGGCTGCTCCCTCTTCGGCGCCCTGCTGTGAATCCTTGAAGCAGCACTCCCACTCGAGGATGGCCCAACCCGCGTAGCCATACTTGGTGAGTAGGGTGAAAATGGAGACGAAGTCGACCTCGCCATCGCCACTACTGCGAAATCGCCCGGCCCGCTGGGACCAAGGTTGGTAGCCGCCATAAACGCCGTTTCTCCCATCGGGACGGAACTCTGCGTCCTTCACATGGAAGGCCTTGATCCGTTCATGGTAGATGTCAATGAAGGCCAGATAGTCCAGGCACTGCAGTACGAAATGGCTCGGGTCATAGAGGAGGCAGGCGCGTGGGTGCGCATCTACCTTGGCGAGAAACTGTTCGTAGCTGGCGCCATCGTGCAGATCTTCGCCGGGATGAATCTCGAAGGCACAGTCGACGCCCACTTCTTCTGCATGATCGAGGATGGGTCGCCAACGGCGAGCCAGCTCGGCAAAACCTTCCTCCACGAGTCCTGGAGGTCGCTGCGGCCAGGGGTAGATGGTGTGCCACATCAAGGCTCCGGGAAAGGTCGGCATCGCGTCGAGACCGAGGTTGCGGGAGGCGGTGAGACAGAGCTTTACCTGCTCCGTGCCCCATTCCGCCATGGCCGCTGGGGTCTCTACTCCTTCTGGGGCGAAAGCCTTGAACATCTCCGTGTAAGCGGGATGCACAGCCACCAGCTGCCCTTGCAGATGAGTCGCGAGCTCGCTGACCTGCACTCCGTTCTGCTCGGCCGTACCCTTGAATTCGTCGCAGTAGGCCTTGCTGTCCGCAGCTTTCTGCAAGTCGATGCAACGCCCATCCCAACTCGGAATCTGAACACCGCAGTAGTCCAAGTTGGCCGCCCAACGAGTGATGTTGGCGAAGGTATCGAATGGAGCTTCGTCCCCCATGAACTGTGCGAGAAAGATGCCTGGCCCTTTGATCATGATGAAACCTTGACCCAGCGGCGGGTCTTTGCGGACTTGAGAGCTGCATCGAGAACGGCCTGCACGCGAAGGCCGTCGTCGAAGTTTGGCGAGAATACCTTGCGTCCGCGCAGGGAGCGCAGGAAGTCGGCGAGAGTATTCACGAATGTGTGTTCGTAGCCAAGGATGTGGCCGTCAGGCCACCAATTCGCCGCATAGGGATGCGGCTCGTCCATACACATGATCCGACGAAAACCCTGTCCATCTCGCGGTGCATCGAAGCGAAAGAGCTCCAGCTCGTTCATGCGCTCGAGATTCCAGCGAATCGAGCCCTCGGTCCCATTCACTTCGATTTGATTGTAGTTCTTGCGACCGGGCGCCATGCGCGTTGCCTCAAAGGTACCGATGGCACCACCTTCGAATCTTGCCAAGAATGCGAGAGCATCGTCAACATCCACGGACCGCGACTTGCCATCCGCATCCCGCCGACGCTTGACGAAGGTCTGCTCCATTCCGGACACCTCCGCAAAACGCAGACCGGTCAAGAAGTGCGTCATGTCGATGAGATGCGCATTCAGATCTCCATGCGCCCCCGAACCACAAACCTTCTGCTTGGTTCGCCAACTACCGAGAGCCTTAGCATCACTCAACCAGTCCTGCAGGTAGACCGCGCGAACCTGACGGACCTTGCCGATCTCCCCGCGCTTGATCATCTGCTGGGCAAGGCTCGCCGCCGGACAGCGGCGATAGTTGTGCCAGAGCCCAACCTGCATCTTCGCCTTCTTTGCCAGGGCCGCCATGCGCTTCGCTTGCGCGAGATTGAGAGCAAGGGGCTTCTCGCAGAGCACATGTTTACCTGCTTTCAATGCTGCGATGGCTATCTCCGCATGGCTGTCGTTGGGCGTCGCAACATCGACGATGCTCACATCATCGCGCTCCAGGACGGCGGCCAGATCCACGCTGGATTCGAGGAAGCCGAGTTGCCGGCGGGCGGCCTCAGCGCGATCCGGATCCCGGCCAACCACGACTCGTGGCGTCACTTCAAAAGGGAGATCAAAAAAGCGACCAACCTGCCTGAAAGCATTGGCGTGAGCCCGCCCCATGAAAGCGTGACCAACCATCGCTATCCCTAGATTCTTTGCCATCGCGAATCAGGGTAGCGAATGACCCGGATCGAATCAGCGGTAGCCGCCGAACAAGATCCGGATATGACCGTCCAAGCCAAACCTGTCAGGCCCCCAGGCCAGCAAGAGGTCGACGCTGCCGTCCATGTTCATGTCAGAAACAGCGAGCTGCAGCTCAGCGTTGCGCGGGAGGGAGAACAGACCGGAACTGTCCATTCGCGGGATCTTGTCACCGACCCTCGTCGCTGGCAGCAGATGAGATTGGACAAAGCGGCCAATACCATCCGAAATGTACACCGCCACTGCATGCCTGGTCTCAACACCTACATCTCTGACGTGAACCATGTAGTCGCCGATTCCATCCCCGTCATAGTCCGATCTGATGATCGCCCTTGGCTCACCTGGTGGAAGCGCATCACTACTACTGAGATTGAAAGCCCCGACGTTGACCTCTTCTTCCTTGTCGAGAATCGATAAGCCGTTGTGCAAGAACACGAGAATGCTGCTCTCATCTTCGGCGGCGACGATCAGGTCCTCGCTACCGTTGCCATCCATATCCCCCGAACTCAAGACCCTCGGGCCGAAGCCTCCTGACAGAGCTCTGATGTTGGAATTGGCGAAGGAACGTAGAAAGCGATCATCGTCAGGGATCTGCGCATCCATTCTCGAGTAGCGATAGAACCGGATCTCATCCCCATTGACCCCCTCTGGAATCGCCAGGGCCAACTCGAGTGGGGAACCGAGACCGTCAGCGGCGAAGTCCGCCAAGACCATGCTGCTACTCGCACCGTGTACAAGCTGCTGGGGAAGCGTGAGATCCGGAACCTTGAAGGGCAGACGCTCGAGAGTGACGATCGGCCCATCACGCGGGAATAGCAGGACTGCCGCCTGGTCCTCCGCTCCGGTCACGGACAGGCTCAGATGAAGCAGAACCACCAAATCCAGCAAGCCATCCTGATCGACGTCCTTCTGGATGATCCTCGATCGACCGGAGACAGGAATGCTGCGTAGTGCGGAGGGAAGAGCACGCCGCAAGTCCGGGGAATACACCATGCTCTGGCCCTCGCTGTAGAGGACAGCCAGGCGACCATCGTCGATCAAGAACGCCTGGCTCTCCCTGCTGGTCTGAGGCAAGTCGAGCTGCACAGGAATGACCGTCTCTTCCAACAAACCCGGCACCATCACCTCGAAGTCATCGAAGAGCCCGCCGAGACCATCGCTGTTCAAGAACTTGATCCGGTCCTCGAGAATGACCGCTAGATCCGAAGCCTCCTGATCGGATTGATCACCATTGCTCACCAGGTGCATCGAGCGGATCTCTTCGCTGATGTCCTTGCGCGCGATCGGACTCAGTAGCCATGGCCCGGGGCCGACCAGCAGAGTACTCACCCGGGCTTCGAGTTGGCCATCGACCCAGGCCTCATGCGCCAGGAAGACCGCCGGCACCCTCTTGGTTCCGGGCGGGTCATCGGTCACAGCGAGGCCGAACTCCAAACTCTGGCAACGGGTCACCAACTCACCACGCAAGTCGACATTGCCGGGCAACTCCACCAGCGATCCCGATATCCAGTGCAAGAGTCGAAGCGGGCGCGCAGTCGGTGCATCAAAGCCAAAGACAAGTTCCGGGATCCCATCCAAATCCATGTCAGCAGCCATGCTGACGGCGATCTTGGCATCGGCGGACAGAAGACTGAGTGTCCCACCACCAGGATCATCGGGACCACCATGGACGCGGGCAGCGATCCCCGGCATTACCAGCACAGCGGGTGGAGAGGTGACGAGGTCGTCGCCACCGGACATGATGACGGCGATTGCACCCGGGCTCCCCGGGAAAGCCCCGTGCACCCCGATCACCCGCGAACCTGCCTCCGGCGTGAACTCAGCGGATTGAATGTCCAGTCTTTGAAAGCCCTCGAAGCTGCCGTCTCCACGGCCATAGGCCGTGATCAAGACCGGCTGCAGCCCACCACCAGCAGCGATGATGTCCAAATGACCATCACCATCCATATCGATGAGATCCATGGCCTCGAGAACATCGCCCGAGCTCGACAAGGGTTCGCTGCTGGCAAAGGAGGGACTACCAACCCAGGTTCGCGTCAGGAGCACTTCGATGGCGGGCTCGAGGCCTGGCGCACGAAGAATTGCCAGATCGATATTGCCGTCTTCGTCGAGGTCACCACTGCGCACCACTTGTGAATCAGCGGTTCCTGGCTGAGTTCCTGTGGCCAAGACCGTCGGCGCTCCCCCCAGATTGTCCCCCAGCACCATGCTGTGGGCCGCCGAGACTCCATTGCCCCGATTCAGGATGAAGAGGTCAGACTTGCCATCCTGATTGAAATCACCGGCTGCAAAGCTGGCCGGATTGCGCTGCTCAGGAGCGATCACCGCGGCTGCCGGCACTCGAGACTCGAGGGGCAAGAAGACCCCGTTGCCTTGGCTCTGCAGGAGATCCAGCTCAGGCACGCCACTTGGATCGTTCAGGAGGGCGATATCGACTGGAATCTCTCGACCAGGAGAAAGAGGTCGAAGATTCTCCGCCACGATTCCTATTGGCATTCTCTTCAGCCCCTGTCCAAGGGGGCCGAACTCGGGCTGACTGACTCCATAGGTGAAGATGCTGCGCGCTACCGTCTCCACATTGAAAGGCAACGAGACCCGCAGAAGTATCTCCGCCGGTCCTGGTCTCCCGTCAGGCGAGGGCGGGCTTACGAAGACGATATTGCTCAGGGATGACAGCTGCGGCCTGAGTTCATCGAGCCCGAGAACTGTGTCCCGCTGCCCGCGGCGCAGCACTACCTGAACTTTGCCAAAGTCCAATCTAGGCTGCCCCGGCACAGTCAGGTCGAGGGGGATCAGGCCATCGCCAGTCAGATTGACCAGATCACCTCCGCGAGCACTCGCTCGCCTGGGTACCGCTGCAGAAATGGTAGGCACATAGAAGACTGTCACGATCGCATTCGAGACGCCCGCTTTGGCGTCCTCGATTCGCACCGCCGCGTTGGTCGGGAAGCGTGAGGGCGGTGTCGTGCACTCGACGATAGTCCCCTCCCCCAAGGGGTCCTCGAAGAGCACGACATCGCCACAGGGAGTGACAACCGCCCCCGGAAGACCGTTCGGGTTGGGGGTCGCGATGTCCACCAGCAGGCCGGATTGCAGCCCATCCGGCAGAGACTTGACCCGCAGCCTGATGCGCGTGCCCCCGCTGGTGGAGAGAAGAGCCTGGTCCGGTGCACCGGGTTCGATTGCTAGTGATGCCTCCGGCTGTCTGAGCAGAAGGAATCTGGCCGGCTCTGGGCTGACCGGAACATCATCGAAAAAGACCTGCAGCTCAGCTTCCACGTCCTGACTGAAGAGGTCCGGTAGAAAACTGTTCTTGATCTCCTCCGTGCGAAGAAAGAAGGACACAACCGGATCGCTGCCAACTTGCTGGCTCAATTCCGGTTGTAGCTGAACCGATGTCTGGCCGTTGGCCTGCAGCTCCACGCGGACATCGACGTTGGGCGGAATATCGATGTTGTTGAGAATCGCTCGAACGGTAAAGACCTGCTCAGGTGGTGGCAGCAGGAAGAGGGGTCCCTGACTCACCGGCAGGCTGATCGCTGGCACCAAGGGCGCGGCCGGAGGGGTCGAGGAACTCGAGCGATCGCTGCCCAAAACTATGCCCGTGGCGACGCCCGCTCCGCAAGCGCCGAGGAGCGCGAGTAGAGGCATGAACAACCAGGCGCGTGCAGGTCCAGGAATCGATGACATCGACGATCGGGGTTCAGGCTGCCCCGGAATCAGAAGCTGGAGTCTCCGCTGGGAGGGACGGAATCAGCTTTCCCAGGCTTGCTCACAGCTCCATTAGTCTAGTTCCTGAGAGAGCCCTGTGGGAGAGCCTCGAGGAAGGTCTGCAGCTGCTGGTGACCACGTAGGGCGTGAGTGATCCTGCCCTCGCCATCGGCGATGTAGGTGATCGGGGTCACGTTCTTCCATCCTGCCCCGTGGAAGGCATCCACGAATTCCTGGTCCGCCATGAGAACCGGGTGCTCGTAGGCGAATTCCCGCAGGGTCGCTGCGGTGACTTCAGGAGGAAAATAGTCATCGACTCCATCCATCATCACCCCCAGGAGTAGCACCTTCTGTGGATCGATGCGTTGGTAGAGGGCCTTCAACACGGGCTCCTCGGCTCGGCAACCGCTGCATTGGGAGCGAAAGAAGTTCAAGACAGCAGTCTTCCCTTTGAGCGAAGCGGAGCTGAACGCAGCACCGGATACCTCTGGGAGCTCGAATGCAGGCAAGGACTTGCCTTTCGAGTCTTCGATCAAAGAGTCAACATGATCGCGAATGAGCATCATGGTCGCCTGGTAAGCGACAAAGAGAAGCAGCACCAGCAGCAGGCCCTTGATGGCCCGAGGGATGGACCGAGAAGATTGTTCTTTGGTCATAGCAGCTCACGTATATTGTCGCTCTGAATGCGGCGGCGCAGGTGTCTTTGGGCTAGGGCTGGTGTGTGTGGGCTAGGATCGTGAGGACCAACTCATTGAGTGTTCGGATCGGGGGCGTTCCCTATGGGGTTGGTGCCCCCCTACTAACCGGGCTCGGTAACGAGCCGGGTGTCGAACTCATTGAGGAGGTTCCCAGTCGGATGATCAAGGAGCTTCGGGGGGGAAGATTCGACGCTGCCCTGGTTTCTTCGATCGAAGCCTTTCGTTGGCCTGGCTACCGACTGCTCCCGGATCTGGGAATCTGCAGCCGTGGTCCGGTACGCAGCGTCAGGGCATTCCTGCGTGGAGCTCCCGAAGATGTGCGCAGAGTAGGCTTGGACAGCGGTAGCGAAACCTCCGTCGCCCTGCTGAAGATCTTGCTCGAAAAGAGATTCGGCGCGAAGGACTGTCAGTTCGAGAGGGTGACCCCGACCGCAAAGCCCGACGAACTCCCTCATGACCTGGTGATGTTTATCGGGGATGTGGGACTGGCAGCTACCTGCGAAGAGCGTCGGGCCTTGGACCTTGGTGAGCTCTGGCAGGAATGGGTAGGCCTGCCATTCGTCTATGCCGGCTGGCTCCTACCGCCTGGAGCGGATATCGATCGTGTGCTACCACTGCTCAGACGCGCCCACGCACGTGGTGTTGCGGCAGGGCAGGACGATCGAACCGGCGGCGCGGTTCACTACGAAATGGGCGATCTAGAACGGCAAGGCCTGGCACGCTTCCATCTGGAGGCAGCATCCTTGGACCTTGCCGACTCAAGCATCACGCCGACCTTCATCACCGAGGTGGCGCGAGAAATGGAATCATGACCGACGCCGCAGAATCGGGCAGCCTCTTCGATCACTTGGAAGCTTCGACGGGCAGAGAGCGCAAGGGTATGGCAGCTAAGACTAGCAAGAGCAAAGGCGCCGCTGAGCGCATGGCGGCAAAACAGCGCGAGATCTCAGTCTCCGAGTTCTTCACCAAGAATCGCCACCTGCTTGGATTCGACAGTCCGAGAAAGGCCCTCCTCACCTGCGTCAAGGAAGCGGTGGACAACAGCTTGGATGCCTGCGAGGAAGCTCGCATCCTGCCCGAACTGGCGATCAGCATTCAAAAGCTGGCCGGCCGTGAAAACATCTACACCGTGTCCATCGAGGACAACGGCCCAGGAATCGTCAAGGCACAGATTCCGAACATCTTCGGCAAGCTTCTCTACGGTTCGAAGTTTCACCGACTGCGGCAGAGCCGCGGACAACAGGGGATCGGCATCTCCGCAGCGGGCATGTATGGCCAATTGACCACCGGCAATCCGGTCCGCATTTGGAGCCGCACCGGCAGCCGAGCGATCCCCCACTACTTCGAGGTCCGCATCGACACCGCGAAGAACAAGCCAACCTACGAAGACAAGGCCACGGATTGGGACGGCAAGAAGCACGGCACGAAGGTTGAGATCGACCTGGAGGGTGAATTCCGTCGTGGCCAACGCAGCGTCCAGGAGTTCCTCAAGCTCGTCGCGGTGGCCAATCCTCACGTGCATCTCACCTACAGTGATCCGGAAGGGCAGGAGCTGATCTTCGAATCCGTTACCAAGGATCTGCCCAAGGAAACCGACGAGATCAAGCCACACCCGCATGGTGTCGAACTCGGCATCCTGATGAAGATGCTCCACGATAGCGAGCAGCGATGGCTCAGCCTCTTCTTGCAGCGGGAGTTCAGCAGAGTCGGGCCGAAGGTGGCGAAGTCGATCTGCAGCACGGCAAAGCTATCCGACCGGGCTCACCCCAAGCGCATCGCACGTTCCGAGGTGGACAAGCTCAAGAAGGCCATCGATCAGACCAAGATCATGGCCCCGCCCACCTCCTGCATCGCGCCGATCGGTGAGAAACTGATCATCAAGGGCCTCGAGAAGGAGGTCGAAGCCGACTTCTACGTCGCCTCTACCAGGAGCCCGAGCGTGTATCGTGGCCACCCCTTTCAGGTCGAAGCCGGCATCGCCTACGGCAAGCCCGGCGACACCATGGAGCTTCTTGAAGACGGGAAGATCATCAAGTCAGCGAAGAAGAAAAAGAAGCGACCGGACGAAGTCCTTCTCGCTGATGCCAACGAGCAGATCCGACTGATCCGCTACGCGAATCGCGTGCCCCTCCTCTACCAACAATCGGCCTGCGCAATCAACAAGGCAGTCGTCAGCACAAACTGGCGCGGCTATGGACTGAGCCAGCCGCGAGGCTCACTGCCGGTTGGACCGATGGTAATCATGGTGCACATCGCCTCCGTATGGGTGCCCTTCACCTCCGAATCTAAGGAAGCCATCGCCGCCTACGATGAGATCATCAAGGAACTGAAGCTCTGCCTGCAAGAATGCGGACGCAAGCTCGGCACGCACATTCGCAAGGGCAAGCGACTCGCCAACGAGTTCAAGAAGCGCAACTACATCGAAACCTACATCCCACACATCGGACAAGCCCTGCAGGAGATCCTCCATCTGAGCGATCCCCAGACCAACAAAACGGTCAAGTGCCTGACGACGGTCCTCGAAAAGAGCAGGAAGTTCTGAGCCATGGCAGCAAGCAAGAAGGCGAGCAAGAAGACCACCAAGAAGAAGCGCCCTGAGCAGTCGAAGATGGATGCGAAGACCATCCAGAGCATCGATAGCACCGCCAAGATGGTGCATGGCAAGATCATCAAGCTGGATAAGCCCGAACTGAAGCTTCCCCAGCGCTCCCTCGCCAATGTGAGCTACGACCGCCGAGTCGGCCACTTCAAGCTCGGGCGCATCCGCAAGGCCAGAGCTCTGACCGTGAACACGGTCAAGTCCTTCGCCCAGACCCTCAAGCTCATGGCTTTCTCCAAGGAGATGGTTCAGGAGGATGACTTCGCCACCAAGCGAGAGGCTTACTACGTGAGCAAGAATTGGGGCGACGCCAAGTTTCGCGAGCAGCCCGAGTCCGATGCGGTGATGGATGACATCGAAGCCCTCTTCTCCCTGGAGGGCTTGAGCCGGGAGCACCTTCGCTTCTACCCCGAAGAACACGGTGGCGCGGTCGCAGGCGAATTGACGGTCATCGACCGGGACGAAGAGACCGGCAAGCCCATCGAGATCGACTGCACGGGCTTCGGCTCCGGCGCTTATTCCATCCCCCACTCGGTGGAGCATCTGAAGTTCAAGACCGGCGCGAAGTTCATCCTCGCGATCGAAACCGGCGGCATGTTCCAGCGGCTGAACAAGCATCGCTTCTGGCGCGACAGCAAGTGCATCCTCGTGGAAACCATGGGCGTGCCCACACGGGCCACACGGCGCTTCATCCGCATGCTGTCCGATTCGGTGAAAATTCCGGTCTATGCCTTCGTCGACTGCGACCCGTACGGAATCTCGAACATCTATCGCACCCTGAAAGTGGGTTCCGGCAACGCCGCCCACCTGAATCAGTTCTTCTGCGTGCCCAAGGCGAGTTTCCTCGGCGTCACGCCACAGGACATCATCGACTTCAAGCTGCAGGATGCCACGCACCCACTTGCAGACGTGGACATCAAGCGCGCCAAAGATGCTCTGAAGAACGACCCCTTCTTCAAGGCACATGTCCGATGGCAGAAGGCGATTCAGCAACTGCTGAAGATGGGCGTCCGCGCCGAGCAACAGGCTCTGGCCAAGTGGGGCCTCAACTTCGTCATCGAAGAATACCTACCGCGAAAGCTCAAACAGACTGGCAAGTTTCTGCCCTGAGAAGGGTACCCTCCGGGGCATGGGGAAATGCCTGCTGTCGACCCTCCTCCTGCTCTGCTGTGCCAGTCCAGGTAGCAGCTTCGAGACCGCAGGGATCTACGCGACAACGGCGGCCGAGGCCCAGGGCGAGAGCCTCAGCATCCCGACAGCCCCAGATGCTTCGAGCAAGCCCCAGGATCCCGCCGCCCCGTGGCAACCACGCATCTCAGTACTCCTCGGCTGGCGCAACCTGGGTGACGATGAGACCTGGGAAAAGATCGACAACCAATTCGCCACCGGCTTCGAGTTCGACCTCAAACACCGGGACTTCCCCGTCGGCATGGAGATCGGACTGGCTGGTTCCTTCGGCTACGACGATGATCCAATTGTCGGCGTCGACGACCTCTGGGGCGGTGTCTATGAGTTTTACCTGGGACCTCGCCTGACCCTTCTAAAAGGCAGGTTTCATCCCTACGCCGCGGCAGGCATCACCTTCCTTGGAGTCGATCAAGAAGCTGACGTCGGCAGCTTCAATGTGAGAGACGACGACAGTTCCGTGGCTGGGTACGTCCATGGCGGAGCCTACTTCGCACTCAATCCGCAAATCGATATCGGGGCAGATGTCCGCTACGTGTATGGATCGGACATCGACCTCTTCGGCTTCGATGGGGACGCGGACTACTTTCAAGTCTCCCTGCTCATGGGCATTCGTTTCTGATCGAGCTCAGAACAGTTCGCCCTGAGCCTGCCGGGCCAGCGAGCGGAGAGATGGAAACTGCTGCTGCATCTCAGGTGGTACATCCACCTTGTCGCCGCGGTACCAGGCGAGCAGCTCGAGCACCAACTTCATGGCCTTGCCATGAAAATGGTTATTGGCAACGACTCGAGTGATCGCCGCGCCCTCTGACAGCGCGCTGATGCGCTTCTCGATCGCCGCGACCTCCTCAGCATCGTACTCATAGTCATAGGTCTCATCGCGCCCAGCCTCCTTGCTGAACCAGGCATCCCGATTGCGGCCGTGCAGACGCATATAGGCTGCCCGCTCCGCACCGAAGATGCTGCAGCCGGCGCCATCGAATCCCGAACTGCCCCCCGGATAATCAAGCTGCACCAGACTGAAACCCATATCGGCCACTCGCTCCTGAGCATCTCTAGAACGCCAAGAGCCATGCCGTACCTCGAGAGCAAGTGCTGCCAGGCCCGCGTATCTGCCGGCAAGCCGCTGCAGGAACTCATAGCTCGCCTGCTCTGCAACCAAGCGAAAGCTGAATTGAGCCAAGAGCGCATCCAGTCGACCGGCTTCTGCCATAGGCTCGAAGCCCCGGCGGAATTCCCCCACGACCTCCTTGTCTAGCCTCTGAGCATGAGTGCTCAACTGGGGCAACTTGGCGGTGAAGTGAGTGCCCAGGTCTTCGCTACGCTGCAACCAAGACCTGCAAGTCTCCGGCGAAGGCGCATGGTAGAAACTGCTGTTGATCTCGATGAAGTCGACGAGACCAGCTACATGCCGCAGACAATCCTTGCATGACCTTGGGTAGACGATGCCCTTCCAATCCGGATAGGACCAACCGGCGATGCCGATCCGAATCTCACCCCTGGCCATCGCCTCCCTCGTGCCGACGACTCTCCAAGTCTCGCATTCGCTCGCGCATCTTCTCTTCGAAGCCCCATTCCGCAGGCCGATAGAAGCTGCGACCCACCAGCTCTTCGGGCAAGCAATTCATGTCTGCCACATGACCAGGCTGATCCGGGGCGAAGAGGTAGCCTTCCGCATGGCCCAGCTCCTTGGCCAGGCGAGTGGGTGCATTGCGCAAGTGCAGCGGCACAGGCCACTGACGACCCTCGCGAATCTCCTGTTGCACCGCTGCAATCGACTTGGCCACCGCACGACTCTTGGGCGCCGAAGCCAGGTAGATAGCTGCCTGAGTCAAGGGTAGCTGACCTTCGGGCATGCCCAGATTATGAAAGGCCTGCATAGCGGCGATGGCAATCTGCAGAGCCATGGGATCGGCGAGGCCGATGTCCTCTGCAGCCATGGCCAGCATGCGACGAGCTGCCTGCATCGGATCCGCACCAGCCTCCAGAAAGCGTGCCAGCCAGTAGACAGCCGCCTGCACATCCGAGTTGCGCAAACTCTTGTGCATGGCGCTGAGCAGATCGAAGTGCTGATCACCGCTCTTGTCGTGGGCGAGAGCACGCTGCTGCATGGCTTCGGCGATGGCGGCCGTATCCAACTCGGAACCCGGCTCCGCCGAGTTCACCGCAGCTTCGAGGATATTGAGGCCGCGCCTGGCATCTCCACCAGCCGCCGCGATCAATCGCAAGGCCGCCGCTTCGTCGAGGCTCACCCTCTGATCACCCAAGCCACGCTCATGGTCCACCAAGGTCCGGCGGAACAGTTCGCCGAGGGCCTCATCGGACAGGGGTTCGAGCTTCACCAGCCGGCAGCGGGAGAGCAGGGCGGCGATTACCGAGAACGAGGGGTTCTCAGTGGTCGCACCCACCAGGGTGATGGCTCCTGATTCAACATGCGGAAGGAATGCATCCTGCTGGGCCTTATTGAAGCGATGAATCTCGTCGACGAAGAGAAGGGTGCTACGTCCATCCCGTGAACGCATCTGCTCCGCGCGCGTCATCGCTTCGCGCACGTCTTTCACTCCGGACAGGACCGCCGAGAAGGGTGTGAAGTGGCAGTCCGCATGCGCGGCGATGATGCGCGCAAGGGTGGTCTTCCCCACTCCAGGGGGTCCCCAGAGGAGTAGGGAACCTGAGCGACCGGCTTCGATAGCCTTGCGCAGGGCGCGGTCCTCAGCGGTGACCTCTTCCTGGCCGAGCACTTGATCCAGATCTCGCGGCCGCATTCGCTCCGCCAAGGGCGGAGGCGGCCCCGCGGGGGCAGAGTCCTCGAAGAGGCTCACTGCCGCTGTCTCCGCGCCTCAAAGAGAACGACGCCAGCGGCGACCGCAACGTTGAGGCTCTCCACCGGTGCCTGCATGGGAATGCGCAGAACCCGGTCGGCAGCCGCCAGCAGCTCGCTGGGCAGACCACCCCCCTCGCCACCTAGTAGAAGGATGCTCCCGCGGCGGAAGTCCGCGGCGAGATACTCATCCTCACCAGTGCCATCGCAGGCGATGAGCTGCAGGCCTTCCTTGGCCGCGTATTCGCTCAGTTCTCCAGCGCTAAGGCCGGCGACGATAGGCAGCCGAAAGACGGATCCGGCGGAGCCGCGCAGAGCCTTCTCCCGAAAGGGATCCGCCCCACCCTGCAGCGTCAGCATGCCGCTGGCGCCCGCCGCCTCCGCCGCGCGCATGATGGCCCCCAAGTTGCCCGGATCCTTGACCCCGGCCGCGGCGACGATCAGCGCTGGCTCTCCAGCTCTCGTCAAGTCGGCAAGCTGTCGGTCGGGTCGGGGCAGGATGGCAGCCACCCCCTGCTGAGTCGTCAGATCGGAGACCCGCTGCAGTGCCTGGTCCGAACAATCGAGAAACTCATCCGCCAGCTGTTCCAGGCGACGGCGCAGGTCCCAGCCCGACTTCTGCTTGGTGAGCTTGGGCGAGACCGCTGCCGATAGAACGGGTAGATCCGCGACAAGCGCGTCCCAGACGAGCTTCACCCCCTCCACGAGCATTTCGCCATCCTGCTTGCCGGCACCCGCCTCCACGTAGCGGCGCAAAGCAGGGTTCTTACCGGAATTGATCTCAGTGCGACGTTTCATGCTGGGCAGCTGCGAACCCGCCAGTTTCTAAATATTCGCGGGCTGGGTCTATAGTGCACCCCCAGCA
>JAJFFD010000068.1 GCA_021776805.1 Planctomycetota bacterium | reverse complement strand
TTCTCGATGCCCACCGACTGCGCGCCCAGATTGACGCCGCCACGCATGAAGCTGAGGTGCAGTTTCTCGCCTTTGGCGTCCAGCAGTTCGAAGGCCCTGGCAAAGTTCGCGTCGCTCTGCAGCAGTACTCGAATATGGCAGGACGCCGGCATGAGGAACTCCACCTGCTCGAGGTCGGCGACTTCGTCCAGCGCGATGGTCTGTGGTGCGGAGACCATCTCTCCGTTCAGAAGCAGAGAGGTGCCTTCGATGACAAGGTCCGCGAAGCGGAAGAAACCCTTGGCGTCCGTCGTGGCATGGAATGCGTGGTCCCCACCACGGTAGCCCAAGCCACCGTCAGCTTTCATGAATGTACGACTCACTCGAATCAGAGCGCCTTCGACGGGCTCGCCCGCATAGTTGATGACCCGGCCGGCGACCGGGGCGCGGAGCTCCGAATCGTGGATGTGGATGTTGATTCCGGCGCTTCCGGCATCGACCGAGCTCGCCTGACCCAGGCTCAGGTTCTGCGGATGCATGGCGTAGAGCCCATACTTGCGATCCGCCAAGCCACTGAGCTCGAAGCTCCCATCAGCCTTGCTCCTACCCGAGCGACCATCTCGACGCTCGCCGGCGATCATCTCTTCCACAGCCTTGGAGAGCATGAACTCGACTTCGCCAAAGCGCTCCGGGACGAAACCGAAATGTTCCCCGTCGAAGGTCCAGACCTGGGCGTTGGCGATCGGCTTACCTTCCGCATCGAGAACCTGGCCAGTGATCGTCTTGCCGCTTGCGCCGAGCTGCAGGGTGATCTCTCCCTGTGCCCTTGCATCCATGTCCTCGATGGAGACGGCCGCCGGGAGCGTGCCCTTGGCAACTGCGCGCAGGATCTTGCCATTCTTGGCCTGTCGCTCGAGTACGAACTTGCCCTGCGCATCGCTGGTCGTGGTGGATTGCCCTGCACTCACATGTGCACCGGGCACTGGGCTGCCCTGCTGATCGATGACGCGGCCAGCGAGCATATTGCCGTCGACCCGCTTCTTCTCGAGGATGAGCTCGAGCTCCTCGCTGGAGAAGGAGGGCAGGTCCAGAGAGGCGATCTCATAGCCATCAACCTCGGCGCTGATTGCGGACCCTTCCACGAAGCCGATGCTGGCAAAGTTGAATCGTCCCTTGGCATTCGTCTTGGTCCGCGCGACGGGAACTATGCCGGAGAGGCCGCCCGGTTGCAGGCGGTGGGCAACCTCTTCGGCGAGGACGATGTCGAGTTCCACGTCCGTCATGGGCCGGCCCTGTTCGTCGATGACTCTGCCTCCGTAGGCACGCTCCGGTCCGACGACGACCTGCGGTGGCTCCACTGGCATGATGCCGCTGATACCCGGTGAGAATACGGGTCCATAGCCATTGCCTTGGCCGATGAGTCGACCACGGCCGATTGGAAGAGACATTCGGAAGGCGCCGCTGGCGTCGCTCTCCCCGGGACTGTTGTGAGTCGGTGATTCGAAGTCGCGGCGATCAAAGTCCTCGAACTTCACGGTGATACCTGCCACCGCCAGTCCATTCGGGTCGACGACTCGGCCCGCAAAGGTCGTCTCTGTTTCTGCTGCCGTCTCCTCAGCTGCGGATGCTGTCGGAGCAAGGCGTTGTCTGGCCGTCGAAGACGACGCTGCCTCGACGATGTCTTCCTGCTCCTCGAGCGCCAGGGTCGAAGACAGAGCTTGCTCCGTCTCGAGCTTCTCAGCTGGAAGCTCCTCAATGCCAAGGTTCTGCTGCAAGAACCAACCGAGCACTAAAACGCCAAGAACGGAAGCGGTCCACTTCACTGTCGAACTCATAACCAACACTCCCAGCCCGGGGACTCCCCAGGCAGCATGACGCAAGGTCAGGGGGGTAAGGACCGAGAGCCACTCGCTCCGGCCGCGGTATGAGCGATCGAGTTTGCTGCGCAGTCGCGCCAGGCCGCGTTCGATACGAGTGTGCACGGTCTTGACCGGCACGCCCATGCGCCTTGCCACTTCTCTTGGCGGCTTGGACTCGAGAAAACGCAGGCTGATCGTGCTGCGGTAGGGCTCGTCCAGAGCCTGCACCGCTTCGATCAGCTGGCGTTGGATCTCGAGTCGGGAGGCCACCTCATCACTGGGGTCCGTCGCTTCCTTCTTGGCAGCTGCGTTCTCCAGGCGTTGGCGAGTCTTCTGGCTTCGTTTCTCCTGCCGCAGAAAATTGCGGAGGACCGAGGCCAGCCAACGGCGCGAGGGCTGCTGGTCTGCTTGCTTCTCGGATAGGAGCAGCATGGTCTGCTGGGCTGCGTCTTCCGCAGCTGCCGGATCCCGAACCAGTTGCCGGGCCAGGCTCTGTAGCCAGGCGGCTTCGCTCAGGAGTTGCCGGGGATCCAGGGTATTGCTGCTACTCATCGCTCAGGGGAGTGATGCCTGCGGGGGGGAATCTACCTCAAGAATCTTTCGTACGTTAGCGCCAACGTGCCTGCCCATGCCTTCGCGGCAGGTACAGGGAATGCAAGCTGCTGCCCTCGACACGGTGGGCGGAGCTGCGTCCCTGCAGCCAGCTCATGCTTCCGAAGAAGAGGAAGAGCACGTAGGGGACGTAGATCAGAACTTCGATGATGAGAGCGAATAGAAACCACATGAAGGTTCGGCGACTCACGTCTCGCCAAGTTTCGTCGAAGTAACTCCGGCCCATGATTTGATTGCTTTCCAAATCGATTTGGTAGTACAGAGGGTAGGGCAGGCTGTCGATGCGAAGATCTCTCATCCCGTACACTCGGTTCTCGATATCGCGATAGGCCTTCGTGCCTACGAGTTCGACTTCATAGCCATATGACTTCAGCGTGTCCTCTTCACGATCCACATACCAAGAAGTCCCCATGATCTCGGTGATCCGTCGCAGGAGATCTTCGTCTAGGATTTCTCTCCCAGGCAGGACCTTTTCCGCGAGCATGTATGGCAGGTCCAAGGATGGATCGGACCAGGTGATGAAGCGACAGAAGGAGAAAATCACCCCGGTGGCACCTAGGAACGCAAGTGCGAGTAGCCATCCCATTCGACCTGTTCCTGCCCGAATCATGCCTCTCATAGCAGGGCAGAGGAGTTTGTATTCAAGCTCCGAGGCCGGATCCGGTGGATTCCTTCCCTAGCCCATTGCTCCGAGGTCGAACTGGTCGCAGTACGCCTATGCCGGCTGCAGCGCTCGGCGAGGGAAGACACGGCTGAGAAGCATGTAGCCGAAGATCAGGTAGATGAGGGTCTCGACCAATACGGCCATGAAGAAGAAGAGCAGGGAGGAGCGCTCTTCCTGGGCTAGGCCCGCTTCTGGGTTCCAGAAAGGGCCGAGTTTGCCCGCGGCCAGTTGCACCTGAAAATGCAAAGCTCCCGGCTTGCCATCCAGCAGATACCTACGACCTACGAAGAACTGGCCACTGCCGTCGTCATATGCCTGCATTCCCTGGAACTCGACCTCCTTGGACTGAGCAGAGAGCCAGGCTTCGGCGGCGATCAGCTCCGGGTGCCTGCCTGCCTTCGCCTTCTCCATGATGGCGAAGAGCTGCTGTCTGCTTGCCTCGTCCTTGACTCGAGGACCGGGCACTGGGTTTGGAGCGCTGGAGAAGGGTTGCTTGGCAATAGCCGGGGGCCAGCTGAGGGACTGGTAGATGGTGAAGCCCAGGGCCAGGGTGAAGAGCAGGCCGAGGGCCAGGAGAAAGCCGCGCCGATCCGGGTTGTTGGCCATGGTGATCTGTGGGGAGCACCGGGCATGATACTCGAAGCCGTCCTGTGTGAGAGCTAGACCGGGAATCTCGCCCTACTTCAGCGTCCCGACGACGAACTGGGTCAAGTTCCTGAACACCCGCGGCCCATCTCCATCCGGATACATGGTCGCAAGCACTGCTGCCTTCGCATCTACCTGCAGGGATTCACTCAACTGGGAAGTTGTCACGCTCGCCAGAGCAGTCCAGGCCGAGTCGAAGTCTGAGAACTCGAATTCGAGCGTCTCAGTTTCGACCTCCGCGGCGATGCCGTTGTCCGCCAGGAGTTCCAAGAGCGGCCCTGGGTTTGCCAATGCCCCTGGTCCCACTCCCGGCACCGGCGGGGCTTCAGCGAACTCGCCGGCAGTCTGTTGAAACTTGACGATATCGCAATTCTCGGCGCCTCCCCAGACCGCGAGCACCAGTCGGCCCCCAGGCCGCAGGCAGCGCGCCAGTTCGCGCACGGCAGCAGCGCGGTCGATTACATACATGAAGCTCAGGGAGGCGAGGATGCGGTCGAAGCTCTTCGACTCGGCAGGCAGATCTTCTGCACGACCCTGCTTCAGCTCCACATTGGAGATGTTCTTCGCCGCGAAGCGTTTGCTGGCGACGTCGAGCATCTCCTGACTCAAGTCGATGGCGAGGACTTGCCCGCGATCGCCCAGATGTTTGGCGGCCTCTTCGGCCACCGCGCCGGTGCCGGTGCCCAAATCCATCACGCGCATGTTGGCTGCGATCTCGGCGCGGGCTATGACGTTCTTGACCACCGGCTCGAAGCGGCGGTCAATCTCACTCTCGTAGAGTTTGGAGATGCGATTCCAAATGCCAGTCTGCCATTCCAGGCCAGCTTGCTGCCGGTCTTCGGTCATTGCCCCTTGCTTACCTGCAGGGGCTAGCGTTTCCCAGCTTGAATTGCTTCACGGAGTGCTAGCTGATCGATCTGCAGAGTGAATGCCCCGCTACGCGCTCTGCCAGCGGGGACGCGGCTTTCGATGAGAGCATTGCAATCTCGGCCTTGATCGTCCTGCTCCAGCCAGAGCCGAAGGCCCAACTCTTCTCCTTCGCGCAAAGGAACTTGTACTTGGCGAGCATCGCCGAGTTCGATGCGAACCTGGCTTGGCCTGGTGTAGGAACGCAGACGCAAAGGCGTGGTGACATAGCGAGGTTGGAAATCATCGATGGGCAGGCCCTGGGGTCTGGCAAACAAAGTCAGCTGCACTCCCGCCGGGAGATTTACGGCAGGCAGATCGAGTTGGAGGCTTGGCAGCTTGCGCAGACGCAGGGAGCGATCCGCGTCCACTCCCCGTAGCTCTTCGATTTCGTAGCCCTGCACCGCGACCCGCAGATCCACTGGGCCGGCGATGAGGAGCTGGGCGTGACCGGAATGGATCCAGACTCCGAAGCTTCGGTCTTCAGTCCCGAGGATGATATTGCCGGTGACATCCATGGCGCGTCCGCCGGCGTCCTGCACATGGATGCTGATCTCGCGGAGCTTGCCGCGGAGGTCCAGAGGGTGGAGGCGCGGATCCTCGCAGCTTGTACCTGCAAGGACCTGCAGGCCGTCGACAGTCTCCAGGGGGGTCTCCATGCCAACGGCGCGAATCTCCAGGCGGTAATCTCCGGACTTCAATCCGCGCCAGATGATCTTGGGCTGAGAGCTGCTGAATTCGAGTTGGCCCGCCATGGCCTGCTCCGATTCAGGAGCCAGGGACTGGGGGAGGAGCTCGCAGTGCAGGTCGGCAGCCAGTTCGGGACTATCCAGGAGCAGGTCGAGCTGCAGGCTGCCACCGCGTTGCGTTTCGATGAGCAGATCCTCTTGGCCGACACGAAACTCCACGGCTTCTTGGGGGAGCGCATGGGCAGAACTGGGCAGAATCCGGTGACGGCTCTGCCCGGCGAGACCGGAGAGGACGAAGGTACCAGGACCGGGCCAGCTCAGCACCGTACTCGGCAGTAGACGCCAGGCCTCGCTCTCGTCGAGATACTCCACTCTGAGCTCAGGCAGTTGTGCGGGGACTGCTCCGTCCATGCTCACTCGACCGCTGGCCAGAAGCGGCGCTGGCGACATGATGATGCGTCCCAGGTCCTGGCTGTCCTTGCTGATCTCCATGGCCGTGCCCAGCTCGGCGATGAGGGGCGCGTTGGCGTTCTGTATCTGTTCCTGCACGAAGGCCAGGTTGATCGCTTCGCCGATCATGCCCTTACTGAATTCGTAGCGGAATCTCCCCTGTTCGTCGCTGGTGGTCAGCATGTAGGCATCAGAGCCGAAGTTCTCACCTTGGAAGGGAATCTTCACGTGCATGCGGCCGATGGGTTGCAGGTCCTCATCCACGAGTTGACCACGGAGGAGGGGAAGATCGCTGACCGCGCGCAATTCGACTTCGACCACTTGTCCGGCTCGAGTCGGGCCAGCGAAGGTAATGGCGGAGAATTGTCCGCCAAGGGTATCGGTGCTGAGTCGTTGGCCGAGAGCCACGAAGGGGAAGATGACTTGACCCGAGTCTTGTGGTTCGCCACCCCAGAAAGGAGCATTCCCGCCCTCGGTCTGAGTGATGGGGGTTGCTCGTTTGAGGAATACCTCGTCGTTGTAGGCCATGACCTCGCCGTTCGTATCCCGCAGGGTCACCAACACCGAGCCCGTGGCCGGTGCCTTGATTTCGACGCGTCTTCGTGGCGGATTTCTCGGGTCGAAAACAAAGGAGTCGATATGCAGGCAGGGGATGAGCATGCGGATGCTGGCTTCCTTGGGCTCCCCGACGACGCGGGTTTCCCTGGCAAACCAAGTCTGCAAGTGCGTGAGTCGAGCCTCGCCGACAGCGTCTGTGTAGGCGCGGGGAAAGGCGGAGTGAAAGCGAATCTCCTGCTGCATGTCTCTGGAGTCTCCCCAGAGTGGGCGGATGCCGATGGGGATGCCTTCGATGGGCTCGCCGACCCTGTCGACGATGCGTATATCCATGCTGCCCTCCGCTTGCAGAACCAGCTCCGCCGGAGAATCTTCGTCGAGATTCTCTGCCAAGAGATAGAGTTCACCGAAGCGGCCCTCGTTCTCGCAGGCGAGCAGCATGCTCTTGTTGATCGGCAGATGCAGTTCACCCTTCGCATTCGCCTTCTCCATGCGGCCGTAGTCCGCATACTGAGCGACCTTGTCTTCGCCGAAGCGTTTGACTCGATGGCGCTCTGCCATGCTCATCCCGAACCAGTTCCAGACTTCCGAGAGAACGGCGACTTCGGCGAAGGGAACGGCTTCGCGGCTGCTGGCGTCGATGACGCGGATGGATGCGATGAGGCTGTCCTTGATTGGGGCTGTCTCTGCATCGCTTTCGCCGGCGCCCGCGGCAAGAGACTCGAGGTCCTCACGTTCCTCCTCGGCGACTGGCAGCGGATCCGCTGCCGCGACCGCTTTGGGCGTGGAGTCTTGGAGGTCCTCCGGCTCGCTGAGCTCGGACGCCTTGAAGATCAGAAACAGGTACAAGGACAGTGCGATCGGAATCGCCAGCAGAACCAAGATCAGAGCGGGACGACGCATGGTCAGAGGATCATAGAGGCCAGCCCGGTCGCATTGGTAGACTCCTCCTATGAGCAGCCTGGCTTCTCGGCTTGCGGGTCTGACCCTCGAGATCGAAACCCATTCCCTGGAGATGTTGGGTCTGAGCACCGCTGACGGTTGGACCCGCTACACAACGGTCTTCTCCTTGCATGGTGGTGAAGACATCGGTCAGGGCGAGGATGTGATCTACGATGCAGAGGCGCAGCAGCTCTTTCAGGAACCGGGAACCGAACTGGACCTGCGCGGCCGCTACAGCTTGGACGAATTCTCGCGCAAGATCGATGGGCTGGATTTGTTTCCGGCCCTGCCTGGTGATGCGGGTCAGCAGCTCTATCGGCGTTGGGGACTGGAAAGCGCCGCCCTATCCCTGGCTCTCAGGCAAGGTGGAGCGCGCTTGCAGGATCTGCTCGAGCGCGAACTCAAACCCCTGCGCTACACGGTCTCTCTCGGCCTCGGAGAGCCGGCAAGCCTGACTTCGATCCATCGGGTCTTGCGTCTGTATCCGGAGGCTCGCTTCAAGGTGGACTACTCACAGAGCTGGACTCCGGATCTTGTCGAAGAACTTGCGGCCCTGGATCGAGTCGATGTGGTGGACCTGAAGGGCCTCTACCGAGGCGCCTTCCGAGGCCCGAAGGCGGATGCGCAGATGTACCAGCTCATCGCCGAAAAACTTCCGAACTGTTGGCTAGAAGATCCGGAGCTCAATGACAGAACGAGTCGCGCTCTAGCCAGTCACATGCACCGAGTGACCTGGGATGCGAACCTGCATGCTCTTGCTGATCTCTTTGCCGTGGACGAACAGCCGCGTTGTGTCAACGTAAAGCCTTCGCGCTTTGGCTTTCTCAGTGAGCTCCTGCGCTTCTATGAGTACTGCGAGGCGCGCGGTATCGAGATGTATGGGGGCGGGCAATTCGAGCTGGGGCCGGGTCGAGTCCAGATTCAGGCCTTGGCGAGCATGTTCCACCCGGATGCCCCCAACGATGTAGCGCCCAGCGCATTCAATGAGCGCGAGTTATCCGGGGATCTCGCCAAGAGTCCCATGCCGCCCGTGGAGTTCGTCTAGCTTCCCAGGGTCCAGGGCATAACTTGGCGGCATGAAGTCTCATGTCGTCCGCTGTTTCCTCGCCGGCGTGGTCGCCATCCTGCCCATTGGCGGCACGATCTTGGGCATCGTGTATGCCGAGTCCATGTTGGCGGGCACCTGGCTCGCCGACCAGGCCTACTACTTTCCCGGCCTTGGCCTAATTGCCGCCGTCGTCGCCCTGTACCTGCTTGGTTTGACGGTCACGACCTTCCTGGGGCGTTGGCTCTGGCGCTTCATCGATGCCGGCTTGGAGGAGTTTCCGATTCTGGGGGACCTCTATCTGACTCTCAAACAGATCGTTGGCTACGGTGGGGGCAAGGAGGCGCTCTTCCACCAGGTGGCCCTGGTACCAAGTGTAGATACGGGTGGTACGCAGATTGGCCTGGTGACCCAGCGTCAGGCGGACGGACAGTGCGTGGTCTTCTTGCCAGGCTCGCCCAATCCAACCGCCGGTCGCCTGGTGATGCTTGCGGAAGGCGACCTCACTCTTCTGGACAGCGAAGTCTCCGATGCCTTCAAGGTCCTCGTCTCTGTCGGCAAGGGCTCGCTGGCGGGGGACTAGGCCTCGCTCTCGGGAGTCGCGGAGTTTTCCTCAGCTACCTTGGGCAGACTGAACTGCAAGATGACGAAGCCGATGATTGCCGCCAGGATGGAAGCGCCGAGCACGCCGATGCGCACGGAAACGTTGTAGTCCGCCACCGATTCTTCGAAGGCCAGGGTGCCGATGAAGAGGGACATGGTGAAGCCGATGCCTGAGAGTACGGAAACTCCCAACAGTGCTGTGTAGTTCGAGCCCTCCGGGAGCTTGGCCCAGCCCATGCGTATCATCGCAGCGGCGATGCCAAAGACCCCGACTGCCTTGCCGAGGACGAGCCCGCAGAGGATCCCCATGGCAACCGGGTCGGTCAGGCTCGCCAGGGAAGTGCCTTCCAAGTTTACGCCGGCATTGGCAAAGGCGAAGACCGGGAGGATGAAGAATGCGCACCAAGGATGGAGACCATGCTCGAGGTGCTTGAGGGGCGAGTGACCGAAGGAATCCTTAGTTCGTAGGGGGATGGTCAGGCCCAGGACGACGCCTGCCAGAGTCGCATGCATCCCGGACTTGAGCACGAAGAACCACAGCAAGGAGCCGACGCAGATGTAGAGTCCCAGGCGAGTGACCCCGAGGCGGTTCATAATGAAGAGCACGCTCAGCGCTCCGAGGGCCAGCCCCTTGGCGGTCCAAGATATTTCGCCGGCGTAGAATGCGGCGATGATGAGGATGGCGCCGATGTCGTCGAAGACTGCGAGGGACAGCAGGAAGAGCTTGAGTGCAGTGGGCACGCGATTGCCGAGCATGGCAACCACGCCGAGGGCAAAGGCGATATCCGTGGCAGCAGGGATGGCCCAACCACGCAGAGCCTCTGGATTCTCGCGATTGAAAAACCAGTAGATGCCTGCAGGTGCGACGATGCCGCCGATGGCGGCGGCGAGAGGGAGCGCCACCTGGGCGAAACTCGAGAGTTCGCCTTCGAGGACTTCCCGTTTGAGTTCGAGGGCAACCAGAAGAAAGAAGAGCGCCATCAACCCGTCGTTTACCCAGAGCAAAAGAGGCTTGGACAGGCCCGCATCCCCGAGACTGACCGTAAAGGGAGTCGTGATGAGTTGGTCGTAGAACCCGGACCATGGCGAGTTGGCCATGATCATTCCGACGATGGCGGCGGCCACCAGGACCAGGCCGGCCAGTGCTTCGAGGCGAAGGAACTTTTGAATGGCGTTCATGGATCTTCTGTGGGGCTGCGCGCCACTTACCCAGTGGACAGCATCGCATGCTGGATCCAAGCCTTCGCGGGCTTTGGCTGGCGACTTTCTTCCGGAGGCGAGGAGGATTGATCGGTTGGGCGCCCATTGCGATGATCACCCGGGACTCATGCAGCGAGCAAGTTCTCTTTTTGGCACCGTCTTCGCCCTGGTCGGGCTAGGGCTGTTTGTCTACGGCCTCCTGCGCGGGCTGCGCATCTACACCTATGTAGGGCTGTCTCTCCTCGTCTTGGGCATTGTTGGTAGCTGCAAGAAACTCCTGTGCCCGAACTGTGGGAAGCGTGCCTGGGCATCGGGCCGCAGGATTACCCACTGCCAGGCTTGCGGCGCCAGGTATGCCGGCGAGGACTAGCAAGCTGCCGGCTAAGGGATCGCAGCTACTTGACGACGAGTCTGGTCGCCGGGCCACCGCTCTCGGCTGTGGCCTTGGCTGTTCCATCCGAGGTCCAGCATTCGAGAAGAAAACTACCGCCGGGTAGATCCGCAAAGCGGAACTTGCCGGCAGCGTCAGTGTAGGCGAAGGCTCTGATGCCGCCGGACTCGCCCTGGCCATAAAGGTCTACCTGCATTCCGATGAGTGGATCGCCCTTCGCGTTGACAACCGATCCACTCATCCCCTGGCTGCCCCGTTGCAAGCGCAAGACGATTGGCTGATCGCTCTCTCCGTCGAGCTCGTACTCCAACTCATGGCGCGTGTAGGACCTGGCTTCCACGGAAAAGCTGAGCTTGCCGCTCGGCAGCCCGGGTAGCTCGACCTCGCCGTGAACATCCGTTTCGCCCGAGACCAGGAAGGCACTGCGATCATCCCAGACTTCGACCTCCTGACTGGGGATTGGGCCACCATCGGCGCCCAGCACCCGTACTCGTCGGGTATGACGCAGTTGATCACCGAGCACCTGGTCGAGTTGTTTCTCTTCTCCAATCGCAAGCTCGCTCTCGGCCACGGCGGGTAGGTAGCCCTTGGATCGGAAGTGAATCGAGAACTTTCCAGGAACGACATTCTTGAAGCGATAGCGACCATCGCTGTCTGTCCACCCTGCATTTGCGGATTCATCAGGGCCAGATAGGCAGACTACGTTGACCTTCGGGATGCCGCGGCCTCGAGAATCGCGGACAGTACCTGTGATTCTGCCGCCGTCGAGCTCGCGCTTCAGGACGAAGTCAACCTGGAGTTTGTTCGCTGAGTCGACACGGGCGGTGCGGACCGGCTGCCGCTGGGTGTGATAGGGTTCTAGCTCGGCGAAGAGGGAGAAGGAGGAGTCGTAACTGAGCTCCATTTCCAAGCTGTAGGATCCATCTGCCGCGCTGAGGCCTCGAGCTTTCCCATTCTGGGGCGTGAAGGATGCAATGCGTGCACCAGCCAATCCTGCGCCCAATTCGTCCCGGACCTGTCCATGGATCGTCACCAAGCGGCTGTGAGTTTCGAAGTCGAAAACGTGGTCGATTCGATCGGTCTCAACAGCTTCAGTTCCGTAGCTGGTCCAAGGAAGATCCTTGTTGAAGGCAAGATCCATCCTGCCTGCGCTGAGGCCATCGATGCGAAACATGCCTTCTGAATCGGTCTTTGTTTCCCACTGGAGCCAAGGCCCCAGTTCTGAGCTCAATCGAGGGCCACATTCCACCTTGAAGTTCGGAGCAGGCTGGCCGTCGATGAGCATTCTTCCGCCGATGAAGTGGCTGCCACCGGGAAAGCGAATCTCTGTTTGCAGCTCCGCTCCTGCTTCGATCTCGATCCGTTCGGTGTAGTCCGGTTGACCCTCGCCGCTGATCCAGAGACTCCAGGTACCCGGGGCGACGCGCTTGAAGTCAAAAGCTCCAAGCTCGTCGGTACGGCCCTCGAGCTGACCTGGACTCTGCTGCAGTCCGACCTTCATATTCGCAAGCGCTTCGCCGCTGGCGTTCAGAACAGTGACACCTAGCTTCGCCCATGGAAAGTGACGAAGGGTGATTGTCCCCAGGTCGGTCTTGCCCCCAGGGGGGAGCTCGATGCCGATTCGTTGATAGTCCTCAAACTGCTCGCTGAGGGCGAAGAGGACGTACTCCCCTGCGAGCAGGTGATCGATGGCAAAGAGTCCGTCCTCGCCAGTCTTGCTGTCATGGATCAGTCGACTGCGGGCCAGGTCGAGCCGCGCCGTGTCGACACCTGATACCAAGACTTCCACGCCGACCACTGGCGAGCCTTGTTCGTCGAGTATCCGCCCGCTGATGCTCGCCCCGGCGCTGCGTGGGGTCAAAGCGAAGTTCACTGCGGGCCCACTGCCATCTGCAGCGCGACTGCGGTTGAGGACGATGATCTCCCGCAGGATGTAATCCGGGTGCCAGGCATAGGCCTGAGTGCGCGCAGTGCTGAGGACCGACGAAGAGGCGTAATAGCCCTGCCCGTCACTGAGGACGAAGGGGGCGGGGGTGGCGAGGGAGGATTCAGGTCGAAAAACCGCCCGGCTCGGGATCCGGTCGGAGATCATCACCTTGGCACCCGGGATCGCTTCCCCGCTGTGAGCATCGGTCACCCTGCCTTGAAGTCGAATTGTGAAGGCGTGGGGGGGAAGCTCTTCCGTAGCCTTCGCCAGGTCCGCAGAAAGCAGGGCAGGATCACCCAGTTCGGCGGCTTCTCGATCGCCATCCACGGCAGTCTCGCCTGTGGACAGAGCGGTTGCTTGGTGGGTCTCGGCCGTCGGCATGGAGTCCAATCCCTCTGCTCTTGCGCCCTTGAAGACCCAGAAGGCGATGCCGCCGACGATGGCGACCAGTCCACATAGGATAAGGAGGGGCTGGACTTGCGATGATCCTGCCATATTGATGTCGGGATGCAGCCTGGGCTGCTGGTCGAGGGGGAGTGGGGGCGGAGGCAGCATACCTGCGGAGCTGGCTAGGATATAGTGGCCGGCCCTTCCTCCCGCGCCGAGCCCTCCACCGAGGACATGAACTTGATCCTGCGCTCCCTTCTCTATTGCTCTCTCTGCCTTGCTTGCCTTCCTGCTCAGCGGACGCTCGTCGTAGATCGACGCGGCGGAGGTGACTTCACTAGCATCGATGCTGCTGTCGCGGATGCCGATCCGGGGGATACGGTGATCGTGCGGCCAGGTGCCTATCCGGATATAAGACTGGAAAAGGGGATCAATCTGCTCGGAGATGAGGGCGCCAATCTAAGGACGCTGGTGATCGCTTCGATTCCTCTGGACCAGGCGGTCACGGTTTCAGGCTTCGAGATCGGTGAGGACTTCGGACCCAATAACACGGTGCTGGGCACGACTGGTTGTCTGGGGCAGGTCACCCTCGCCAACCTGCGTGCCAATGCGGTTGCGCCGAACACTGCCCAGGTGACACCTACCTTGCGGGTCGTGGTGAGTGACCAGGTGAGCATCAAGGACTGTTTCTTTGCCGGGCGTCCGGCGGTGGAAGTTCAAAACTCGAGCGTGATCCTTTCGGGCTGCGAATTGATCGGTGGTGATGCGGTCGCCTTGGGTCAGACGGCCATCGGTTCGGCGCCCGCGCTCTCGGCCTTGAACTCGGAAGTGATTTGCAGTGATTCGAGATTCGTAGGTGGCAAGGAACTGCGCGTGGGCGGAGTGCTCATCTTTCTACCGCAGCCTGCCATGCGCTTCGACGGCGGCTCCCTGCGACTCTGTGGCGGTTCCTTGACAGCCGGGTCGACCGCGACTCCCTTGGTGGCAGGCGATCCAGTGGCGCTGTACAGCGCGGGGTCTGGTCTTTGTGCCGCCTCGCCAGGTGCCAGCGATTGCCGCGAGGAATTGCTGCCCTGTCTCGCCGCCGGACGTGCACAGCCGGGGGGAGCGGTGCCAATTGTCATGACTGCCCCGCCTGGTTCCTCGGCCTGCATCCTTCTCGGTCTCAGCGGTCCCCCTAGCCCGACGCCCTGGGGTGATCTCTGGATTGACCGAGGCACTATGCGCGGTCTCTTCGGCGCCGTCGTCCCCGTCGGCGGACAGGTGCAGATCGAGATCCCCAATGTGCCCATTGATCTGCCCCTAGGCCAGCTCTACAGCCTGCAGGCAGCAGTCTTCGACGGCTCGAGCATCGGCCTCTCCCCGCCAGTGCCTCTCGTCGTGCATTGACGCTCGGGCTCGCGCCCTTCAGTCTGCGGTGAGAGTGCAAAACCAAGCTCCGATCCGCCAAGAAGGCGATCAATGCCTGTTACCAATTCGCCAACCCAGCGAATCGGAGCCAGGATTTGCACTCTCAACGCAGGCCGAACTGGGCTTCGACAGCGTTGCTCATGACAGCGTTGCCTGGATTCGCGCCCTGATCGATGACCAGGGTTTGCAGGAAGAACTCTGAGCCGAGAAGGCTCACGTCATCCGGCACTGCGATCTCCCAGACCGCAGCCCCACCCTGGTTGGTGAGGCTGTGGATCCAGCGCGCTTCGTTGTAAAGAAGGCAGTCGGGCATGCCGACGAACCACAGATTCAGAGGCAAAGCATGTCCCCCCAAGTTCTCGTTATTGAGACCGGCCAGGCCGAAGACTTCGCCGCTGGCGGGTATGGAAGTGACTTCGAGCGAGAAGGTCTCTGCCAGCCAGGGCGCATCTCCGGGCATGACATCCAGCTGCGGAGTGCCCGCTGATCCAGGGCAACCGCTGCCTTCCAGGGTAAAGCCCCCGCCGATGCGCAAGCCCACCAGGTCAACCATGGTGCCAAGGGTCATCTTGAGCGTGTTGAAGCCGAGGAGGAAGTCAGCCTCCGAATAGCTGGCAAATACGTCCGTGCTCCCGTGATGGTGCGGGTTGCTGCCCTGGCCAATCTCCCCGCTCCGCGTGTTCTCGCGGACACTCAAGGCGGGACAGTGATCTCGGAAGGACCAAGAATCCGTGCCCCACATCTGGTCGCTGATCTCCGCCGGATAAGCGCTGGCAGCCTCGGTATTGCCGGTGACCAAGGCGTCAGCCAGGGCCATGGAGCCCAGCATGGCCCCCGTGTCGACTCGGTATTCGATGTCGATGTCCGCGCTGACGCTCTGCTCGAGCAGAGGCGGCTTGCCATGATCGAAAAGGATCATGTCGTAGCTGATCATTCCCAGCCAGGTCGGCTCCAGATAGAGCCCAGATCCGACCGGCGTCTCCAGCCCCTGCTTGTGCAGCCGGTGATAGACGTAGGCACGTGAGCCGTGCATGTCCGTCTCCTCCGTGTTCCAAAACACGAAGCGCAGAGAAACGTCCGTCTCAACTCCGGGACTGGCAAATGCTCGCGCAGCCTCCAAGACCAGGGAGATGCCCGAGGCATCGTCATCGGCCCCACCGCCGCCGCCGGTTCCGTCCAGGTGTCCGGAGATGATGAACATGCGATCCGGGAACAGGCTCCCGATCTTGGTCACGTACATCGTGCGTCGTGGCGAGCCGAAGAAGTCGTAGTTGTGCTCCTCCACTGTGTAGCCCATGTCTACGAGCTGCTGCTCGAGCCACAGTTCCGCATCCAAATAGCTCTGCGATCCCTGAGTCCGGTCGCCGTAGCCGGCCAGGGTCTCGATGTTGTCCGTAAAGCGCTGTAGGTCGAGTTGATCAAGAAGCCAGGCTTTTGGCTGTGCGGTCCCCTCATCAGCCTCCTCAGACAAGAGCACATCATCGATCAAGACCCGGGTGATCTCGGTGCTCGCGGTTTTCTGATTGTTGAATCCACCGAGGCAGAGGACGTGGTCGCCGGCAGCCAGGAGTCCCAGGTGCATGCGGTAGGTCTTCCAGCCCGTATTCACCGCCGGTCCTTCGTTGCCATCGCCGATCAAGTAGCTGGCATAGTCGTAGGGAGCCTGTCCATGGAGCACGCCATCCACGGAGACCAAGGCCTGTCCATACTCGTCACGCTCGTAGTCGAAGGTGAGCAAGAGGTCCATGCGCAGGTAGAGGGTGACCTCGCTTGCCTCTGCAAGAGTGAATGTCTTCGTCCAACCGCCGGAGAGGCCTTGGATCGCTGCCTCGTCGATCCCGCCCAGAGTCACTTCCAATGCGCCGCCGCTGCCGTTCTCTTCCGCAATCCAGTTGCCAGTCGCGTAGTCCGGCTCGCTGGTGCTGCGGAAGCAGTCGTCCTGATAGAGGAAGCCCTCTTCATCCAGATCGAAGCTTGCCTGCAGAATCGGCGTTGCGTTAGTTGAAGGTGGGTCCGCCGCAATTGCCCCGGCAACTGACGAACTGCCAGAAGGTGCTGCAGTGAGCAGCATTGCCGTCATCCAAGCGAGGGCGAGCTCGGTCGGCCGGCGAAGTTTGCCTAGGCTTCGCTCCTCAACCCACGGGATCCAGATCTTCTCCAACATCTGGACATCCCTAGTACTGATCTTCACCTGAGTTTACCAGCTTCCGCGAGTCGTCCTCTTCTCTTGAAGGCCCATGCAAGCGCGCGTTCGTCTGGTCTTGCCAGACTCGGACAACAAGGGTTTTCGTATCCGTCAACATCACGACTGTGTTGACCAAGAAGCTTAGCCGCGCATTCTGCGTTGGCATGGAGCACTGTGACTGCGTAGCGCCCTGTGTGGCTGCACCGATCCCGCCATATGCTTGTCAATGCCCCATGCGATCGACGGGAAGAAGGACAGATTTCTGTCAGTCCCTGCCGGTTTTTCGCCGCTTCGCGGCCTGCGCGTTTGGTGCTCGGTCAGAGGATCCAGGCTTCGACGCCATTGGTCCATGCCACGCCAGTTGGGGAGCCCGGGTCGATGATGAGGGCTTGCAGGTTGATGTTGAAGCCGAGGAGGGCGGGTTCGTCGGGGATGAGTGTGTCGATGCTGAGGGTTCCGGCACCGGCTGCGTTCAGAGCGCCTTCCAGTCGGATGGGCACGATCAGATCGATCGGGTCGATGAGCAGGTTGCCGCCGGCGAGGGGGATGCTGGTCTTGGAGTCTGGTCCGCCAAGGGCGAGGACGCCGAAGGCGCCGCCGAGGGCGTCTGTGATGGAGAGGGTGAAGCTGCTGCCGATGTTGAGGCTGTCGTTGCCAACCAGGCGTGGTACTTCATTACCTGTACCTGCACTGCCATCGCCAAATGGCTGGGCTCCGAAGGGGATGTTGAAGTAGACGCGCACGTTGTGCGCCCTGTTGTCAGACCAGGTCAGGTAGACCGAATCGCCTGACGCGGATATGCGGTTGTCCCATGTGATTTCAAAATCTGCACGCTCTCCGTGGACTCGCACATCCCTTGGAAGCCAGGTAAGGCCACTGTCCAAGGATCGGTTGAAGTAGCATCCCCATGCGATATGCCCTCGCTCGTAACGTCTGCTCTTCCAGGAAAGGTAAACCCGGTCTTCGCTAGCAGCGATCTGGGGAGTTCGGCAAATTGTCTCCTTGCCCACTCTGATATCGGAGGATAGCCAGGTCTGCCCTCCATCGAGGGACCGATTGATATAGCAGCCAGCGACCACCGGACGTCCGTCACTCCAAACAACATAAACAGTGTTCCCAGAGACTGCGATCTGCGGTGCCTGAGACCAGGCAGTTCCAACCGGGCTCGTATCCAGCCGAGTATCCGATGATTGCCAGCTAGCCCCCCGATCAGCAGATCTATTGAAGTAAATGTCAAAGTAGCCCGAGCCGGATTGGTGGTCTCTTTGATCTTCCCATGTGACGTAGACTGACTCTGCCGAAGCTGCAATTTGTAGGTTCTGAGAGTCGGTAGCACCGGCTAGATTCGAATCCAGTCGGAGGTCGGTACTTAGCCACGACCCTCCACTATCCAACGATCGGTTGAAGTAGATATCGGCCAGTCCATTTCGCTCCTCCTCCCAAGCTACGTACACCGCGTTATCGATGGCGGCGATCTGAGGATTGAATGAGCCGGATGTTCCGGTCGAATCAGTGCTGAGTCGGGTTTCTTGCGGCAACCAGGTCGTGCCACCGTCCAGCGACCGATTGAAGTAGATGTCAGCAGGCTCATTCTGTGGTCCGCTGGCGCGTCTAGCGGGCCATGTGATGAATATCATTTCGCCGGCTAGTGCAATCTGTGGTTTTCCGGTCACTGCGCCAGAACTCACGAGAATGTCGGATGCCAACCAGGTCTTGCCCTTGTCGTGTGAGCAGTTGAAGTAGACCCCCTCAGCTCCGGATCGGCCGTCACTCCAGATGGCATATGCTGAATCTCCAGCAGCAGCGATTTCTAGAAACCCAGAGGGTCCAGACCCCGGGGCGTCTGTGTCCAATCGCACCTGCCTGTCCAGCCAAGATGCTCCGCCATCTAGAGAGCGGTTGAGATAGATGTCACCTGACCCATTCCTTCCATCAGTCCAGGCCACATAAACCACATCTCCAGATGAGGCTATCCGGGGTTCCCAGGACTCGGTTCCAAAGAGGAGGCCACCGTTGATCACGAGTGCTGATCTCTTTTGTGGTGATGCCGGAGTGGTGAGTACAGATGCGATTAGGCAGAAAGGCGCGAGTTTGGCATGGAGGAATTTCACAGGATCCACGCCTCCACCCCGTTGGTCCACGCCACGCCGGTGGGGGAGCCCGGGTCGATGATGAGGGCTTGCAGGTTGATGTTGAATCCGAGGAGGGCGGGTTCGTCGGGGATGGGGCAGTCGATGCTCAGGGTTCCGGCGCCTGGTGCGTTGAGTGCGCCTTCCATTCGGATGGGCACAATCAGATCGATCGGGTCGATGAGCAGGTTGCCGCCGGCGAGGGGGATGCTGGTCTTGGAGTCTGGTCCGCCGAGGGCGAGGACGCCGAAGGCGCCGCCGAGGGCTTCGGTGATGGAGAGGGTGAAGCTGCTGCCGATGTTGAGGCTGTCGGTGCCTTCCAACTCCGGAATCAGACCTGCCGTTCCCTGGCTTCCTTCCCCATAGCTTTGCGCTCCGAATGGAATACTGAACAAGACTCTGAATGGACCCCCAGACAAATCAGTTCCCCATGTCACGTAGAGGGAGTCTCCGGACTCAGCAACCTCCAGGGCAATTACGGACGGAAAGGATGTTTGGTGCTGATAGATCAGGTGTTCATCCCGCAGCCAACTCATGCCTCCATCGAGGGATCGATTGAAGTAGATCCCGGCTCTCGAGCCGCTGGAGACCAGGCGATCCGACCAGGTTAGAAAGACCTTGGTGCCATTGGCTGCAATTCGATGAGTGCCAGTCAATCGTCCGACCCTCCTGCTGAACTCCAACCAAGTTGATCCTTGGTCCATCGATCGATTCAGATAGGTCCCCCTTAGGTTCGATCCGCTGTCAGTCCAAGTGACGTACAGAGCACCGTCCGAAACAGCCATCTGAGGTCGAAGCGAGTCTTGCGCAGTGGATGGATTCGTATCCAGTCGTTGGTCCATGACCAGCCAGCTGTTCCCCTCATCCTGTGAGCGGTTGAAGAAGATGTCATCGGTCCCTGTCCGGTTCTCCTGCCAGGCGACGTAGACCGCAGCGCCAGCAGCGCGGACTTGTGGAGCGCGGCACTCAGTTGCTCCCATCGGGCTCGTATTCAGTTGACGGTCAGAACCCAGCCATGTCTGTCCCTTGTCGAGCGAGCGATTCGAGTAAATGTCGCTAAGCCCGTTTCGTTCGTCCCACCAAACCACGTGTACCCCGTCACCATCAGCGCTGATCTCGAGATTGCCCGAGTTGGCGCTTCCTGGAGCACTGCTATCTAAGCGAATGTCGGAGGACAACCAGGTATCGCCTCGATCGAGTGAGCGGTTGAAGAACACGTCATAGGGCCCGAAGTTGACATTGCCTCCGTGCCGTGTATCCAACCAAGCTACATAGATCGTGTTCCCGACCGTTGCGATTCGTAGATCCTGGTAGGCGCTGGGGTCGATCGTGTTGCTGCTGATCTTGCTGTGGTTGACCAGCCAGCTGCCGCCATTGTCCTCGGATCGATTGAAGTAGATGCCAGCGGGATCAGGACCTCGATTCACCCATACGGCGAAGACAGCGTCGCCCGAGAGCGCTAGCGTCGGAGAGCCGGAATTTGCAGTCGTCGCTGGGTCCGTGTTGAGCCGGATTGGATCCGTGAGCCAGCTGCTACCACCGTCGAGGGACAGGTTGCAGTATGCGTTACTGATTCCAGAGCTGCTCTCAGTCCAGCTCACGAAGACGTGATCGCCGGAGGCCGCGATCTTTGGGAAGAGCGCAAAATTGTCGAGTCCCTTGTCTCCGTCGAGTATGTGAACTGACTGGGCGTGAATCGTCGGGGTTATGAATGCGCAGATCACAACCGCCCCAAGACGAGTTTGAATTCTCAGCATGTCCAAAGCACTCCTTCAGTCCTGGTGGCGGGCGTGGAGCAGTTTACTCCTCCTCTCTAGAACCCACAATCGGCGCTGGGGCTGAGACTGGATGGGTAGCGGCGTGCTACAGGATCCAGGCCTCGACGCCGTTCGTCCAAGCAACGCCGGTGGCGGAGCCCGGGTCGATGATGAGGGCTTGCAGGTTGATGTTGAAGCCGAGGAGGGCGGGTTCGTCGGGGATGGGGCAGTTGATGCTCAGGGTTCCTGCGCCCGCTGCGTTCAGAGCGCCCTCCAGTCGGATGGGCACGATGAGATCGATCGGGTCGATGAGCAGGTTGCCGCCGGCGAGGGGAATGGAGGTCTTGGAGTCGGGTCCGCCGAGGGCGAGGAAGCCGAAGGCGCCGCCGAGGGCGTCGGTGATGGAGAGGGTGAAGCTGCTGCCGATGTTGAGGCTGTCGTTGCCAACCAGGCGTGGTACTTCATTACCTGTACCTGCACTGCCATCACCAAAGGGCTGCGCGCCGAAGGGGATGTTGAAGTAGATGCCCGCGGGCCGCGAGTTGTTGGGCATGTCGAACCAGGCGACATAGACAGAGTCCCCGGCAGAGACGATCTGCGGAGTGCTCGAATCAGAATCACCCGGCAGCTCCGTATCCATTCGAACGTCAGATGGCAGCCAGGAGCTGCCGCCATCGAGAGAGCGGTTGAAGAACACGTTTAGAGCCCTGGTGAATAGCCCGCTTGCTCGGTCATTGATGAAACTGACGTAGACTGAATCACCAGATGCGGCGATGCTTGGGCTTAGAGATCGATCAAGGTCGATGCCTGCCGAGTTCAGCCGTAGGTCAGCGTCTAACCAGCTGCTGCCCTGGTCCAATGAGCGGTTGAAGTAGATGTCACCGGGAACGAAGCCCGGGCCGCCGACTCCAGCTTGATAGTCTCGATCGTCCACCCAGGCCACGTAGATCGTGTTACCTGAGACCGCCAATTGCGGGTCCGAGGCTCTGGCAGTGGGGGGAGCATCAGCATCCACTCGCATGGCATCCGCATGCCAGGTTGCCCCACGATCCAGGGAGCGATTGAAGTAGATCTCCTCGTAGCGATTCGTCGTCGACAGGTCATTCCGGTCGTCCTGCCAGATCACATAAACTGCGTCGCCGGATGCGGCCATTCTCGGCAGCTGGGAGATTCCGGTTCCTGCCGCATCTCCATCGATGCGGGAATCCGCGGTTTGCCAGGAATCACCGCCGTCCAGAGATCGGTTGAAGTAGATGTCCGTCGCAGGAAAGTGGCCGCTTCCGTTGCGCTCGTCTCGCCAGCTGATGTAGACCGAATCTCCGGAGGCTGCGATCTGCGGCCTGTCCCTGGGTCCGATGCCGGGTGGAGAAGTGTTGATACGAGTATCCGCTGCCAGCCAAGTGTCACCACCGTCATTGGAACGATTGAAGTAGACATCGGACCCGCTACCACTTCGCAGATCGAGCCAGGTGACATAGATCGAGGCACCTGAAACTTCGATCTGTGGCCATCTCGAGTGGGCTGCTCCTGCTACATCAGTGTCGATGCGGACGTCCTTCGGTAGCCAAGATGCTCCGCGATCCAAGGACCGATTGATGTAGATATCCGACCGAGGGAATGAACCGCTGTCGTTACGAGTGTCTTCCCAAACAACAAAGACCGCGTCGCCAGAAGCGGCGATTTGAACTCCGCCAGCTCTGCCAGTTCGGGGCGAGTCTGTGTTCAGTCGGGTATCGGATTCTTCCCAGCTTGCGCCGCCATCCAGGGAGCGGTTGAAGTAGACATCGGTCCGATTGCCTGGAGCAACGTTCTTGCTGTCGTCAACCCACGTCACATAGACGCTGTCACCAGAGGCCGCGATTTGTGGAGCTGAGCCTGGTATGGCGCCAGGAGGGTCTTGGTCGACCCTCTGTGCCTGGTCCTTCTGTGCAGGGGCGAGGTGCGAGAGAAGTATCACCGCGAGGACGAGGACGTAGCCCGAACCGTTCTTCTTCCAATCCATGACTCATTGACTCCTAGGGGACCGGCGGGGGCGGAGTCAGGTTAGCAGATTTCAGGATGAGCTGCAGCTGGGGTGGGCGGAATTACGAGAGTGTCGTGTGAGAGTAAGGAGCCTGGCTCCTGTTCACCATGTAGTGAATGCGAACCAGGCTCCGTACTCTCACGTCACAGAATCCAGGCTTCGACGCCGTTGGTCCAGGCGACGCCGGTTGCTGATCCCGGGTCGATGATGAGGGCTTGCATGTTGATGTTGAAGCCGAGGAGGGCGGGTTCGTCGGGGATGGGGCAGTCGATGCTGAGGGTGCCGGCGCCTGGTGCGTTGAGTGGGCCTTCCAGTTTGATGGGCACGATGAGATCGATGGGGTCGATGAGCAGGTTGCCGCCGGCTAAGGGGATGGAGGTTTTGGAGGCAGGTCCGCCAAGGGCGAGGAGGCCGAAGGCGCCGCCGAGGGCGTTGCTGATGGAGAGGGTGAAGGTGCTGCCGATGTTGAGGCTGTCGTTGCCTTCTAACTTTGGAACCGCATTGCCGCTGCCTGGACTACCGTCGCCGAAGGGCTGCGAACCGAAAGGGATGCTGAAGTAAATCCGAAAAGGACCTGCGGACTTGTCGTTGTCCCAAGTCACGTATACGGAATCCCCAGACGCAAGCATCTCCATGCTTATAGGGGAGGAATACCGGTCCCCATCCTTTTCGACCTCGTGGTCGACAGGCATCCACGTCTTGCCTCGATCGAGTGAGCGATTGAAGTAGATCCCGGAAGTTGGCACGGCAATGCCACGGCGTTCATTCCAGGCGACGAACACCTTATCACCGTTGGCTGCAACTCGAGGGCGATTCCCTTCGCTGATCTTGGTGTTGGATTGCTGCCAAGTTGCTCCATGGTCCGTCGATCGGTTGAGGAAGGACCCATTGTCATCCGATCCAGTGTCACTCCATACGACATACACCGTATTTCCCGAAACTGTGATCCGGGGCCAGAATGACCGAGTCCTGCCCGGCGGATCGGTGTCCAGTCGACGGTCTGCCATCAGCCAGCTGTTGCCTTGATCCAGAGAGCGGTTGAAGAAGATATCGGCGGCTCCACTGCGGCTCTCGCCCCATGTGACGTAGACCGCAGAGCCATCGGCGTGGATTCGGGGGCTCAGGCACTCAGATACTCCGGGAGGACTGCTGTTCAGCCGTTCCTCAGAGCTCATCCAAGACAGTCCTGCATCGAGGGAACGATTCAGGAAGATATCGCTGAGACCATTGCGATCGTCTCTCCAAATCACATAGACAGAATCGTTGACTGCGCAGACTCTGACTTCTCTCGAGTCCGCGGTTCCTGGAACAGTGGTATCCAGGCGAAGGTCTGCCGGTAGCCATGTGATCCCCCGATCGAGGGAGCGGTTGAAGTAGACGTCGTAGGGTCCGGCTTGAGTGCCGCCATTCCGCGAGTCCAGCCAAGCCACATAGATCGCGTCGCCAACTGCAGCGACTTGTGGAGCCCCGGCGAAGGAAGTTCCAGCAGGATTGGTATTCAGCCGAATCTCCTTGGTCAGCCAGCTGCTCCCGCCGTCCTCTGATCGACTGAAGAAGATGTCACGCTTGTCAATGCGCCCATCTTGCCAAACGACAAAGACCCCATCGCCCGAAATAGCGATGTCAGGTCCTGATGAGGCCGCGGTGTCCGGCGAATTCGTGTTCAAGCGAATGGCCGAATCAAGCCATGTGCTGCCGCCGTCGAAGGAGTGGTTGAAGTGGATGTTCGCAACACCGGATCGAGCTTCAGTCCAGGTCACGAACACCGAGGCGCCCGATGCCGCGATCTGAGGAAGGATGGCGTCTGGGTTGAAGCCGGGGCTCGTGTCGAGCCGGTGGACCACCTGCGCAAGCGTAGTGGAGGAGAGGCAGGCAATAAGGATCAACGCCCCCCAGCTTCTTCCACTTCTCATCACGTTACCAATACTCCCTCAATCCTGGTGGCGGGCATGCAGCACCATAACTCGCCAAACCAGAACCCACAATCACCCCTCCAACGCTAGGTTCCACCAAAGCAGCTCCCGGGCATCCTTCCTCCCTACCGGACAGAGTCCAGGCCCGGCCCCTTCACTCCAACACCACCGGCCGGTACCCACCCTTACTCCGGAAGTACAACAACAACCCGATATACGACACCAACATCACCCCCGGAAACACCACCACAGTCCGCAGCGCACTCTTCTTCGCCTCCGCCTGCACCACAGCCACAGCCACCTGCACCTCTTCACTCGCCGACCCCAAGCGCACCAGATCCACCGGCTGATATCTGCCAAACAAGCTCAGGCGGCTTTCACCCATCACCTGC
>JAJFFD010000067.1 GCA_021776805.1 Planctomycetota bacterium | reverse complement strand
CCCCCCCCTTCGCCATGCGCCTTCCGAAATCGATCTACCCGTATCTCTTCTGTCTTGGCTGGATTCTATGCGCGGCCGCGAGCCCGATCCTCGCTCAGGAGACCCCCGCGCCAGCCGCAACCAAGGCCCAGGACCCGTCCCTCGACAAGGCTGCCATCCAGGCACGCATCGACGAAACTGAGCAGAACGGTGAGCTTGGTGAAGACACCAAGAAGGCCAGCCTCGAAAACCTGCGCGCTGCGCTAAAGAGCCTGGAAGCTGCCGAAAAGCACCGCAGCCTGATCGAGGAATACAAACGCGCCATCGCCGAGGATTCAGGTGCCGCAGCTGAGATCCGAAGGACACTCGAAACAGCGCCCAAGACCGTGGAGCCGCAAGAGTACGCGGGCATGTCGCTGGAAGAAGCGAGGGCCGAGCGAGACCAGCAGGCATCCGCCAAGCTCGCCGCGGACGCCGAATTCGAGGAACTGGAGAAGGCCGTCCGAACACTCGAGGGTCGCCCCGCCCTGGCCCGCGAGGAGCAGACCACAGTAGCCACAAGTCTGACCGAGATCGAAGCGGGCTTGGAACTTACACCGGTGGAGGGAACGGCCGAGATTCTCGTCGAGACTCGCAATACCAGGCTGAAGGCCCGCCAACACGCGCTCTCACTGGAGCAGCAGAAGCTGGAGCAGGAAGTGCTCAGCTTGCCAATGCAACTCGAACTCGCCAAGGCTCGGCGCGATCGCCTGCAACGCAGCGTCGATGAAGCGGCGGCACGATTAACCGCCCTGGAGTCTCGCCTTGCTGACTTGCAGCGCGCGGAAGCCGCGGCTGCGCAACGCCAGGCCGTGGCGGAACAAGAGGCCGCAGAGAACGAGCATCCGGCAATCAAGATGGTGGCGGAAAAGAATGCCACCCTCAGCGAACAGCTGGCGGAGGTCGCGGCCGACCAGGATCCGGCGAGCAAGGCAAGGAATCGTCGGACGATTCAATTGAAGGCCGTGGAGGAAATGCACGGTCAGATTCGGGATCGACTCGAGGCAAGCGGCCTGGCCGGAATCAGTGGATCGCTGCTCCCGAAGCAACGCAGCCAAATGGCCGAGATCCTCACGGAACTTCGTGCGAGCCGTCGACGCTGGCAGGGACGCTCGGCAGAGGCGGAGGGACAGCGCCTGGAACTCTTCCTCCTCGATCGCGAACTCCAGGATCCGGAATTGCTCATCACGGGCATTCTCGACGCGGCGGACCCTCCTATCGAGGGGGCAGCCCGCGTCGATGCTCAAGAGAAGATCAGGGACCTCCTCGAGACGCGCCGGGTACTCCTGGAACAACTCGGCACCAGCTACAACGAACTCCTCAGCAACCTCCATGAACTGAGTAAGCTGCAGGCTGCTCTGCAGGTCGAAGTTCAGTCATTCGCCGCGCTCCTTGATCGCTGGCTACTTTGGATGCCGAGTACGTCGACGGAGACCTGGGACTTCCCAGGCCACGTGGACGGCATCAATCAGCTGCTCTCGGCAAACCGCATGCAGCGCACCTGGGAAGTCTTGAAAGCCCAGGTTGCAGAGCACTGGCTGATAGCCGGCTTCACCTCCCTGCTGCTAATCGTCTTGGCCCTCATCCGCCGGCCGCTCAAGACTAGGCTCGAAGCAATCAATGGGAAGATCCGTCGCGTTTCCACGGACCACATCGGGCTCACGGTGCAGGCGCTCGGGCTGACCATTCTCCTCATCTCACCCCTCCCTCTCCTGTTTGCCGCCCTGGCCTTGGCAATCTGGATCAACGGCACCCTCCCCTCCATCGCGATCGGGCTCTTCACCGCCACCGGCATCGCCGCAATCATCAGCTTCGTCCGGGAGCTGAGCAGGAAACGAGGGATTGCCGCCATGCACTTCAAGTGGCCGGCGGCCATGGTCTCCACCTTGCGACGCAACTTGAGCTGGTTGCGCTGGATCCTGATTCCCATCTCCTACCTGGTCTACTCGACCAATGCGCAACCGAATGAGGAGATCCGCAACGGGGTCGGTCGCCTGGGCTTCGTCCTTGGCGCTCTCGCCCTTTTGGTCTTCTGGCAGCGCGTGCTCAGGCCTGGCGGTCCGATCATCCATCCGCTCCTGGCACGGGCACCTCATGGTTGGCTGACCAGGCTCAAGTGGCTCTGGTATCCGGCCGCACTCGCCGTGCCTCTCTCCCTCGCTGTGCTTGCCTTCTCAGGCTACTACTACACGGCCCTGGAGCTTGATGGCTGCCTCTTCTGGACCATCATCCTCTTCCTCGCCGTCGCCATCCTGCGTGCGGTCGCCATGCGCTGGCTCCTCATCGAGCAGCGGCGTATGGCCGTCCAACGCTTCCAGGAGCAGCGCGCGGCGAGCGCAGAACAGACCGAAGCCAGCAAGGCCTCGGAGATACCGATACCGGATGAGGTGGAAGTAGATCTCAGCGCAGTCAACGACCAGACCCGCAGCCTGCTACGCATGGCCAGCTTCTTCACCCTCCTGCTCGGAGTCTGGGGCATTTGGTTCAGTGTGTTGCCCGCCCTCGGATTCCTGGATCGCGTGGACCTCTGGACCTACGAGGTCATGGGGAGCGACAACGTCGCGGTCCCTGAACTGGTCACCCTGCAGGACCTCTTCCTCTCCATCGTCCTGCTGATCCTGACCATCACCGCAACCAGGAACGTCCCCGGTCTGCTGCAGATCGTCGTCCTCAAGAACCTCCCCATCTCGGCCAGCGGTCGCTATGCCATCGTCACCGTCGCGCGCTATGTCATCACCATCACTGGCATCGTCGCCAGCGTTCAGGTCCTTGGCTTCAGTTGGTCCAGTGTGCAATGGCTGGTCGCCGCCATGGGCGTGGGCATCGGCTTCGGTCTGCAAGAGATCATCGCCAATTTCATCTGTGGATTGATTCTGCTCTTTGAGCGCCCGGTGCGCATCGGCGACTCGGTAACCATCGGCGAGACCTCGGGAATCGTCTCGCGCATCCGCATGCGCGCCACGACCATCACCGATTGGGATCGCAAGGAGATGCTGATTCCGAACAAGGAGCTGATTACCGGGCGCGTGCTCAACTGGACCCTTTCCAACGCGCTCAACCGGGTGGTCATTCCCGTCGGAGTCGCCTATGGGACGGAGACGGAGACGGTTCGCAGACTCCTACTCGAGGTCGCCAAGGAAGATCCGCGGGTGCTCGACGACCCGGAACCCCTGGCCACCTTCGAAGACTTCGGCAGTAGCACGCTGGACTTCCTGTTCCGTGCCTACCTGGCCGACTACGAGGGGCGGCTCAATACGATCTCCGAGCTACGCACGGCCATCGACGAGAAGTTCAAAGCTGCGGGCATCGAAATCGCCTTCCCGCAGCTGGATTTGCATCTGCGCTCGTCAGACGCAGCGGTCGAACTCAAGGGCCAGGCTCCGGAGATGCCGTCCCCACAGGTACAGCCCGGTCATGCGCGCGCCGATCATGGGAAGGGCGCAGAAGCTGGCTAGGGTCAGGGCCGGATAAAGCTGGCATCAGCCGCAGCAGATGTAGCCCTGAGCAATCCGCGTAAACTCCGCCACCTGCGCCTCCACCCAGGCCGCATCCTGATCGAGTTCCTTCGCCATGAGCTTCGCCACCTGGGCTGCCACCGCAATGGAAGCCTTCGCGTCGAAGAGTAGGCAGCGCGTTCTCCGGGCGAGCACATCGTCCACCGTCCGGGCCATCTCTTCTCGAACCGCCCAGATAACCTGGCCCGCAGTCAGCGGCAGGTCCGCATGCAATCGTTCCCCCGCCTCCTCCTGCTCTTCAATGCGTGCGATCTCCGTGGCGTCCGAACCATAGAAGGACAGATGGCCAAAGCGTTCCGCGTTCTGGCTGTAACCATGAATCGGATACTCCTTGGTCACACATTCCATGGGATCCAGGTCCGCCAGAGTAATCGCCTGATCCACCACGTCCTCCGCCATCCTGCGATAGGTGGTCCACTTGCCACCGGCAACCGTGATCATGCCTGAGACTGGATCGATGAGCACCGAGTGATCCCGGGAGAGGGCCGCCGTGTCTCCCGAGCCTTCGGCCTTCACCAGGGGACGAATGCCCGCATAGCTACTCAATATGTCATCCCGTGTCGCCGGCCGCGCCAGATAGGCATTGGCTGTCTCGAGAATGAACTCGATCTCCTCGTGCAGAGGCACCGGCTCCAGATCGATCTTCTCGATCGCCGTATCCGTGGTGCCCACTACCGCCACGTGATGCCAGGGAATGGCAAACATGACTCGACCATCTTTGGTGTGCGGCACCATGATCGCCGAGTCTCCCGGCAGGAAGGAACGATCCAAGACGATGTGCACCCCCTGACTCGGGGCAATGATCGGCGGCGCGTCCGGCCGATCCATGCGACGCACAGCATCGGAGAAGGGGCCGGTGGCGTTGATCACCACCTTGCCCTCGAGATGCATCTCCTGGTCTGACTCCAAGTCCCTCACCACCAGACCCTGAATCGCCCCCTCTCCATCCTTCTCGAGGGCGCTGACCTGCGCGTAGTTGAGCAGAGTTGCTCCCTGCTTCGCCGCCGTCGTCGCCAGGTTGACCGCCAAACGCGAATCATCGAACTGACCGTCAAAGTACAGGGTCCCACCGCGCAGACCCTCAGTCTGGATCGACGGGATGGCTTCGACCACCGCTTCCTTGCTCAGATACTTGGACTTGCCAAAGCCATAGCGTCCAGCAAGCAGGTCGTAGACCTTCATGCCGATGCCATAGAAGGGGGACTCCCACCAGGCATAGCTAGGCACGATGAAACCCACATCGCGAACCAGGTGCGGAGCATTGCGAAACAGCAGGCCACGCTCCTTCAAGGCTTCCATCACCAGGGACACATTGCCCTGCTGCAGGTAGCGCACGCCGCCGTGCACCAGCTTGGTCGAGCGACTCGAAGTGCCCTTGGCAAAGTCCGACTGCTCGAGGAGCAAGACGGAGTAACCCCGACTGGCGGCATCCACCGCGACGCCAAGGCCGGTCCCGCCGCCTCCGATCACCAGAATGTCCCAGGGCTCTTGGCGTTGGTGAACATTCGCCAGCATCTCCTCGCGGTTCATATCTGCTCACCTCCAGCTTCCTTGGCCCAGGACTTGGAACGTTCCACAGCTACCTGCCACCGCTCACGCAGAGCGGCCACCTCCGCCGACGCTAGACCAGGCTCGAAGCGCCGATCCACCTGCCAGTTGCTGGCGATCTCTTCCAGAGATTGCCAATAGCCAACCGCGAGTCCCGCCATGTACGCCGCTCCCAAGGCGGTCGTCTCCAAAACCGTCGGCCGCAGCACCGGCAGGCCGAGAATATCCGCTTGGAACTGCATGAGATGATCGTTGGCCGCCGCTCCCCCATCGACGCGCAACTCGCGCATCTTGCTGCCCGCATCCTCCTCCATTGCCGAGACCAGATCTGCGACCTGATAAGCGATGCCCTCCAGAGCTGCGCGGGCGATGTGCCCAGATGTCGACCCGCGAGTCAATCCGAAGATCGACCCGCGTGCATGTGGGTCCCAGTGCGGCGCACCCAGCCCAGCCAGCGCCGGCACCAGGTAGACGCCGCCATTGTCATCCACCGACTCAGCCAGAGCCTCGATGTCCTCCGAACTCTCGATGATCTTCAGCCCATCGCGCAGCCACTGCACGATGGCACCACCGATAAAGACCGAGCCCTCCAAAGCGTAATGAAACTCCCCGCCGCGCTGCCAGGCCACCGTACTCAAGAGCTTGTTCTGCGAAGCCCGGGCCTTCTCGCCTGTATTCATGAGCAGAAAGCAGCCCGTGCCATAGGTGTTCTTCGCCAGACCTGGCTCGACACATACCTGCCCCATCAAGGCAGCCTGCTGATCACCGATGAGCCCGGCCAGCTTCACTCCCTTCAGCCCCGCATGGCTAATCTCCCCATAGACCTCCGAACTCGAGCGCAGTTCGGGAAGCATGCTGCGCGGCACCCGCAGCAGCCCGAGCAGCTCGTCGCTCCAATCCCTGGCATGAATGTCATAGAGAAGGGTCCGACTGGCATTGCTCACATCCGTGAGGTGCAAGCCGCCGCCACTGAGCCTATAGGCCAGCCAGCTGTCCACCGTCCCGAAGGCAAGCTCGCCGCGCTCCCCCCGTTCCCTGGCCCCGGGCACCTGATCCAGGATCCATGCGACCTTGGTGCCCGAGAAGTAGGCGTCGAGAATGAGACCGGTCTTCCGGCGAATGAGCTCCTCCGCTCCATCGGCCCGGAGTTGTTCGCAGATCGATGCGGTTCGCCGATCCTGCCAGACGATGGCCCGATGAATCGCCCGGCCAGTCTTGCGGTCCCAGACCACGGTCGTCTCACGCTGATTGGTGATGCCGATGGCTGCCAGATCCTTCGCCTGCAGCTTTCCCAGCTGCAAGGCCTCCAGAGCCACCCCGGACTGACTGACCCAGATCTCTTCCGGATCGTGTTCCACCCAACCGGGCTGCGGGAAGAACTGCGCAAATTCCCTCTGCGCGACGGCGATGCTCCGCCCCTGGCGATCAAAAATGATGGCCCGGGAGCTGGTAGTGCCCTGATCCAGGGCCATGACGTACTGCATCGACGATCTCCGCTTGAACCCGTACGAGTCTAGCGCTTTTGCCGACCGTAGACCTCAACTGTCACAGTCCTGTTCAGGGCTATTCGAGCCCGCCCCGACGCGCTACAAACTCCGCATGAGCTGGTTCCCCCAAGACTTTGAAGCCTGTCGCCTACCCGCCGAAGAGTACATGCAGCTGGAGGCTCCCGGCACGGAGATCGCCCCTGGTGTCACGGTTGAACGCCGTGGCCTCTTCAAGATCGGCGGCGCCGCCGCCGCGCTCCTACTCGCCAGCCCTTTGCTTCGTGGACAGGAGAAGGTCAAGAAGGCCGCCCAGAAGGCTGGCAGTGGCAAGATCAGCATGGCGGAGTTCGTCGCCGAGGCCGAACCCTTGGCCAAGGAACTGGTCGACGCCGACGAGCCCAACGAGGATGCATACTTGATGCACCTGGCTTCCCTGCTCTGCAAGTTGGATAACGCGCCGGCCTTCGAGGGTCGCGGCGGCGAGCGACCGGTGCAAATGAGCCGCAATCACCGCAGTCCGCACTTCGCGGTGATGCAGATCAAGATGGCGGAAGGCTCGTCCCTGCCTTTCCACGATCACTATGAGTACAACGGGGTGATCTTGGGATTGGAAGGCGCGGTGAAAGTGCGCAGCTTCGAAATGGTCGGTGAGGAGCTCCGACCTGGACGGGATGAGAAGTTCGAGATTCGAGAGACGGCCACGGCGACTCTGACCAAGGGCCGACTTTCGACCCTGTCGAGGACGCGGGACAACATCCATGACCTCCGGGGCGGTGAAGGCGGTGGCCGAGTGCTGGACATCTTCACTTTCTTCCCGGACAACGGCGGGTCCAAGTACATGGAGGTTGAGGATGAGCCGGTGGATGCGGAGCGGAAGGTGTATAAGGCGAGCTGGCGTTCGCGGGGTAGGTAGGGCGGCGTCTATGCCTACTCGACGGATCTCCTCTTTGCCGGTACTCGCTGGGCTCCTCCTAGCCTCCACGACCTCCGCCCAAGTACAACCGGACAGCGAGTCAATCAGCGCGAGTGTGTCCGCGCTGCTCGATAGCGAGGCGGTCGTTGGTGTTGCCATCAACATCGTCACAAGGGAGGGGATCTGGGGCGCCTACGGCGGCGATGCCGGTCACGACACCCGCCATCTCGGTTCGCAATCGGTCTTCGAGATCGGCGCCTTGGGCGGTCTCTTCACGGGGGTTCTGCTCGCTGACATGATCGAGAAGGGCGAAGTCTCTCTCGAAGACTCAGTCCTCCCTGCCTTGCTAAAGGGACCCAAACTGGCAACCGGCCTGGATGAGAAAACGACCTTCATGGACCTCGCCAAGCAACCAACAGAACACGAGGTCAGCCTGCTCGGCCTGGCACTCGCTGAGATCGCCGGCGAACCCTACGAAGCCTTGATTCGCAAGCGCATCCTCAAAGCCTTGGGGATGAACTCGACCGGCATTGTCATGACCGAAGAGATGCAGGATTGGCTGACCAAGGGGCACGATCAGCAGCACAAGGTCGTCCAGCCTCGAAAGGTGAAACCCTCAGAAGCTGCCCTCGGGATGAAATCAACGGCGAGAGATCTCCGACGCTTCCTAGAGGCCAACATGGGCGCTCCTCGCAATGACTTGCAGCAAGTCATGCGTGACTGCCAGGACATGGAGCTCGTCTGGGAGAAACACAGCGAGGACGGCATCCAGGTCCTTTACCAACAGGGTAAGACCAAGGGCTACTGGGCCTTTCTAGGCTTCATTCCGGAGAAGGAGATCGGTCTGATACTGCTGAGCAATACTGGCAAGGAGCTCAACGACTTCGCCATGAAGGCTCTCTTGGGGAAACTTCCCAAGATCGAATCAGAAGAAGTGGAGGAGCCCGAGGAGATCTTCGAGGAAGTCGTGCTCCCCGACCTCCCGCTCATGAAGCTCTTCGTAGGCAGGTACCTCTTCGACCCGAGCACCTCCCTGGTTGTTAGCTTGAAGGGTGACGAACTCTTCGTCCAGGTGGACGGCAAGCGCGAGTTCCTCATGGAAGCGTTCTCCGTTCAGCAGTTCGTACTCGAGAACAACTGGATCCTCGAGTTCCCGGTTTACGAGGGCGGCCGCGTGGACCGTGTCGTCGTCGAGAGCAGGGGCATGAAGCGCGTGTTCCTACGCGAGGGCAAGTAGCCGCCGGCTAATCTCCCCCAGCCAACAAGCCAAACATCCTCCCGGAGAAAGGCTTCATCAGCCTATCCGCGACCGCGTTCGCATCCGCGGTCACCGCATCCAATTCACGCTGCAGGGAGCTGACGACACCCTCCGCGAGGCTCGGGCCCAGGGCCGCTTCATCGGTCTTCTCCAGCGGAGCTGCCAGCGCCCAGATCGAGAGTCCAAAGATCATGAGCGCAGCAGCGGTCAACAGTCCCAGAGGTAGCCGCCTCGGCGCTTGCTGGATGTCTGCCAATCTGGTCTGCAGCTTGGACAGGCTCTCCGTCGAGGGCTCGGCCGACCAATCGACCGCATCCAGGCGCAGTCGCTGTTCGAGTTGGGAGTCGAGTTCACGATCCCAGGCAGTCCCTTCGTGCTGATTCCTGTTCATGATCCGACCTCTTGTAGATGCTGCATGTGTGCCGCGAGCCGGCGGCGAGCTCGGCACAACATGACACGAACGGCGACCTCTCGCTTGCCGAGGATGAGGGCGATTTCCTGGGCAGATCGCCCTTCGCCGTAGGCGAGCCAGAGCGCGCTGCGCTGCGATTCGCCGAGCAGAGTGCTCACCAGGTCCCAGAGATTGCGGTCCTCCTCTTCCTGTTCGGCCAAACTCGCCGGATGGGATTCATCGGTCAGACTCTCCATCTCGCCATCGCTGGCCAAAGGGAGAGAGCGCCGGCGCCCCCAACTGACCGCGATGCGCGCCGCGATCGTGTAGAGCCAGGTTGAGAATGACTTGTCCGGATCGAAGCTCTGTAACTTCGTCCAGCCGCGGAGAAAGGACTCTTGGAGCAGCTCCTCCGCGTCGTCGTGACTAACACTGCGCATACGAAGAAAACGAAACAGAGGCCGCTGATAGCGCGCTACCAAAGCGGTGTAGGCAGGTCGTGAGCCAGCCTGAGCCGCAGTCACGAGCCTGCCTTCCTCGGATTCCAGTTTCGATCGCATGCAGTTCCGATTGGAGCTAGCGGCCTCGGCCTCGCTTCGCCATGCCAGATCGCTGCATGAGCTCGTTGAGCACTTCCTTCACCGGGAAGTAGGCGCGGAGGGAAACTTGCGTGCCTTCGGCCTTGCACTCGAGGCTTTCCAGCAGCTTCTTGAGCTCCTCGGGCGCCCCACCGGATTCGCCGGCGGTCAAAGCAGCCAGGCCACTGAGTCCCTTGATGACCGCGGCGATGTTCTTGGCTTCTTCATCGGAGCCCAGATCGATGAGCGCATTGGCCTCGAGCTCACCATCTTCCTCCCAGACTGCCATCTCCAGTCCACGCGCCCGATCGGCGATTTGGGAAGCAGGCCCACTCGGGATCAGACCCTCGATGGAGCCGTCGACCTCGAGAAAGATGATCGAATCCTTGGCAACCTCGCCAGTGATGAAGGAATTGCCGGCATCCGCCAGCGACTTGGCCTCACCCTGGAGAACCTGCGCTTGAGCGAAGATGTCACTGGGCTTCTCTCCCATGAGGACTGCGCGCTGGTTACCCACACTATGAATGTAGATCCAGCCTTCCTCATCGCTGTCTTTGCCTTCATCGATGCCGAGCTCGCCGGCCAGTGCCGCGGCGGAGACTCTCGTCAGGCGAACACCGTCGTTACGTCGACTGCTGAAAACGCCGGCAGCTTCGAGCTTCTCAACCATGCCGTCGATGCGGTCGCTGGCCCAGAGCATGACCGTCGGCTCCCTGCCACTGGAGAGGTTGCTCCCGAAGACGGTGACTCCGATCAGATCGCGCATGGGATCGAAGTTCCACTTGCTCTCGGCTCGGTCGAGTACCTCCTGTAGCTTGCCCCCGCCTTGATCCATGAGGATGCTGCGGATGCTGTCCTTCCCGATCACAGCGGCGCACTTCTGGAGATCGAAGTGGGCGACAAACTGCGTGTCTGCTGGCAGGACCTTGGGGCCGAGACCTTGGCAGGACAGAGGGCTGCTGGCGATGACCGCAATTGCGATCCCGAGGATGGAGTGTGTTCTCATCGGTGGCGGACTACGCGTAGCCGGCCGGATTCGTTACCTTGTCAGCGCGGAATTGGGATTTTCTGCAAACTGGAGGGAGAAACCGTTCTGGGGGTAACAGCGGGGGGCTGCTGGGCGTAGTCGGGGCACGGAGCCGCATTCCCCGGTCCGCATACACCTGACCATGAAGCTCCTCTGCCCCTCCCTGGCGGTTCTCTCTCTCTTTTCGGTTCTGGATCTAGGGGCGCAGGAAGCCAAGAGCCTGAGCAGCAACCAATGGCGGGAGGACCTGACCTTCGTCGTGGAGCAGATCCAGGCGATTCATCCCGACTACACGCGGCGGATCTCAGCAGAGGACTTTCTGGCCATGGCCAACGCGCTGCATGCGGAGCTACCTGATCTGGATGACCGTCAGGCTGCAACCCGGTTGATGGCTTTGGTCGCAGGAATCCATGACGGGCACTCCTACCTTCAACCGCAGGGGCTGAACGCCTTCGGCAAGTACTTTCCCCTGCGCTTCTATCGCTTCAGCGACGGCATCTTCATCACCTGCACCCTGCCGGAGAATGAGCATCTGATCGGCCTCGAAGTCCTGAGGATCGGTAACAAGGCTGCCGAAGAAGCTCTGCAATTGGTCGGCACGATGACCAGCGCAGACAATGAGCTGGGGAAGTTCGAAGGGGCCGGCTATCTGTCATCGGCGGACACACTGGTGGGGCTGGGCATCATCGCATCTCCTGTGGAGCTTCCGCTCATACTCGATGACGGTTCTGGCGACGAACTAGAACTGAGCGTCGCCAGCCTTCGGCCGAGAAACAGTGGCGCCGCATTCGATGCGCTTCATTCTCGCCGCGAAACCCAATGGCCACCTAGCGGTCGCGGCGTCACGGCTTTTCCAGCACTCCGCAAGCGTGAGCAGTTCTACACCAACTCTCCGGAGAAAAACTCCGAGCTCCCCCTGCATGCACGCAAGCACTCGGCCTACTGGTTTCAGCATCTTCCCGATCGAGATGCAGTCTTCATGCAACTCAATACGGTCACGGACAACAGCTCATTTTCACAGGGAAGCCTGCGCGAGATGTACATGCGCATGTTCCGCTTCATCGATGAGAACGAGGTCGGCAACTTCATCCTGGATCTGCGCTTCAACACCGGCGGCAACGGCGACATCCTGCTGCCCTTCGTCCATGAGCTCATCAAGCGTGATCATTCCATCAACCGCTCCGGTCACTTCTACACCTTAGTTGGCCGCCGCAGTTTCAGCGCCGCGGTCATGCTTGCGGGTGAACTCAACAACCACACGGATGTGATCTTGGTCGGCGAACCGGCAGGAGCTCCGCTAAACTTCTTTGGCGACAATACCGCCCTCGATCTGCCCAACAGCGGCATGCAACTATGGGTGTCCACCCGATACTGGCAGTATTCGCGATGGGAAGACCGCAGCTTCTTTCTCCCGGTTGAGATCCCCGTGGAGTTCTCATCCAGCGACTACTTCGCAGGCATCGACCCGGCAATCGAGGCAATCTTCGCCGCCGAAGAGAAGCGCTCGATACCGGCTCTGGTCAGGGAGGAGAGTGCCGAGCGGGCTCAAGCTGTCTACCTGCAACGCAAGGCAGCCTACGAACATGCTCCCTACTGGCAACCCTTCGCCGAACTCGAGATGAACAACTTGGGCTACGATCTCCTTGGTCAAGGCCGCGCCGAGGAGGCACGTATCCTCCTTGCCATGACTGCAGAACGCTATCCGCAATCGGCGAACGCCTGGGACAGTCTGGGCGAGGCCCAGTTCGCAGTCCGTCGGAACGAGGATGCTCTGGCCAGCTACAACCGCGCTCTCGAGACCGATCCAAAGAACCGGAATGCACATGGGCAGCGAGCCATGATTGCGCGCATCGAAGCCATCCTGCGCAAGAAGTAAGAGGAATGGAGACCTCCAGAGCTATGATCCGTACGTTGAACCGACTTCAACGGAAACGGATCCAGCCATGCTCACGAGAAATCTCGCCCTCGTCTCCAGCTCCTTGATATTGCTCAGCGCCTGCGCCACCGGGGGCCCACCGTCCATTCCTGCGTACGGCACCTTCGGCGATTCCCAACTCTTCATGGGCATGGGCAAACACCAACACAAGGTCACCACCGAGTCTCCCGAAGCACAGCAGTATTTTAATCAGGGGCTCAACTGGATGTACGCCTTCAACCATGACGAGGCGGTGCGTGCATTCACCCGCGCGAGCGAATTGGACCCCAGCTGCGCCATGGCCTTTTGGGGCATCTCCTATGCGCAAGGTCCCAACTACAACGACCCGATGATGAGCGAGGACCGCTCACTGGCCGCCTGGAAGGCCCTCCAGGAGGCGCAGGCCCAGCTCGACAATGAAACCCCGGCAGAGATGGCTCTAGTCGAAGCGCTTTCCCATCGCTACGCCCGCCCCGAACCCGAGGACCGCAGCCACTTGGAGCAGGCCTTCGCTGATGCCATGCGCGAGGTCTGGTTCAAGTATCCGGGCGACTCGGATATCGGCACCCTGTACGCGGAAGCGATGATGGTGCAGCATCCATGGGATCTCTACTTCTCGGACCGCAAGCCTGCTCGCGAGCAGACCGATACGATCGTCAAACTCCTCGAAGCTGTCCTGAGGATGGACCCACAGAATCCCGGCGCTAACCACCTGTACATCCACGCGGTCGAACCGAGCGATAACAAGGATCGCGGCATCCCCGCCGCGGACCGGTTGAGCGATGCGGTTCCTGCCGCCGGCCACCTGCAGCACATGCCCTCGCATATCTATGTGCAGACCGGGCTCTGGGATCGCTCCATTGTCGCCAACGCCAAGGCCATGAGCAGTGACCGCTCGTACCGGCTCTTGTCGCCAGAACAGGGCATCCAGAACGGTTACATGACCCACAACACCCACATGCTCGCCTTCTCGGCGATGATGATCGGGCGGGAGAGAGAGGCCATCGCTGCAGCCCAGGCCCAGTGGGACGACCTGCCCGAAGAGGACCTGCTTATCTTCGCGCCCTTCTTCGACGTGGTCATGTGCTCCAAGTATGACGTGATGAAGCGCTTCGGCCGCTGGGATCAGATCCTGGCCGAGCCAGCACCGCCCGACTTCCTGCCGAACACGAAGGCAATCTGGCGCGCCCACCGCGCCATCGCCTATGCGGCGAAGCAGGACTTCGCCAATGCGGAAAAGGAGCACGAGGCCTTCCGCAAGGCCAAGGATGCGATCGACCAGACCGGGACTTTCGACCCAGAAGAATCTGGCGCAGAGTTCTTGAAGGTCAGCGACCTCTTCATCGCCGGCGAGATCGCCCTACAGAAGGAAGACTGGACGGAAGCCATTCGCCTCCTCGAAGCTGCTGCCGAAGCGGAGGACTCCCTCGGCTACGGCGAACCGCCCGTATGGCTGCAGCCAGTTCGACACACCCTCGGGGCGGTCTACCTGAAGGCAGGCAAGCCTGCGGACGCGGAGCGGGTCTACCGGGATGACCTCTACCAGTGGCGCGATAACGGCTGGTCTTTGTATGGACTGACTCGCGCCCTCGAGGACCAGGGTAAGACCGAGGAAGCGGCGGCCGCCAGGAAGGAATTTGAACGCATCTGGGCTGGCGCGGACGCAGCGATCACGACCAGCTGCATGTGTATTCCGGAGATCTAGGGGGGTCTGCCCGACTCGGACGACAACAAATCCGGGCGGTCTCCGGCTACAGTCTACGAATGAACCCTGCCAGGCCTCTCCTCGTCGGTCTTCTCATACTCAGCACCCTCCCCGCGCAAGAGCTCAGCAAAGCTGAACGCCTCGCTGTCGCCAATCTCTGCGAACGCTGGGATCAAGATAACGCCCCGGGCATCTCCGTTGCCATCGCCCGCGGCGGTGAGATCGTCTACGCAGAAGGCTTCGGTCTTGCTCAGATGGAGTATGCGATCCCCATTGACTCGGACACGATCTTTCACGTCGCCTCCGTGTCGAAGCAGTTCACCGCCTTCGCCCTGGTGCTATGCGAACAGGAGGGGCTCCTGGACCTGGACGATGAGGTGCACAAGTACGTTCCCTGGCTGCACGACTTCGGCAAAGCCATCACCATTCGCCATCTGCTCAACCATACCAGTGGCATCCGCGATCAGTGGGAGCTGCTGGCCATGAGCGGCTATCGACTGGACGATGTGCTCACCCAGGAACACATCCTCAGTCTGCTCAGGAATCAGCGCGAGCTCAACTTCGAACCAGGCAGCGAGTACATGTATTCGAACATGGGCTTCAGCCTAGCGGCGGAAGTGGTCACTGCGGTCACCGGCGAGAGCTTGGACGAGTATTGCCAGGAGCGGATCTTCATGCCCCTGGGCATGGAGCGCAGCCACTTTCACCAGGACCACCGCCACATCGTTCCCGAGCGCGCCTACTCGTACGCTGCCAAGGGCAAGGATTGGGAGAAGGGCTCGCTCAACTACGCCAATGTAGGAGCGACCAGCCTCTTCACCACCGCACCGGACCTTTGTCGCTGGCTCATGAACCTGGGCACTGGTGATGTGGGTGGCGAAGAGGGCATCGCTGCCTTGACCACCAAGGGCAGGTTCAACAACGGCAAGGAGCACAACTACGCCCTTGGCATCATGGTGAACGATTACAAGTCTGCCCGCATCTGGCACCACTCGGGAGGGGACGCAGGCTTTCGTAGCCAGGCCTTGTACTTTCCGAATGCGGAGCTGGCCATCGCAGTCCTCTCCAACGCGAGCAATGTCGCCCCCCAACGCATCGCCAACGGCATCGCGGATATAGTCCTGGCCAGCCAGCTCAGAGCAGAAACTGAGGACAAAGCGGAGCCGGAGCAGCCAGAGCGAGAGAGCATTCCCATCGATGACGCGACCTTGGATCGAATCATCGGCCGCTACACCGGAACTGGCATGCCCGAGGTCGTGGTGAGTCGCAAGGGAACGCTCGCCCACATCGAAATCGTCGGTCAAGGGAACGCGGAGCTTCTTCGCCAGTCGGAGACCGAGTTCTTCGTCAAGGAAGCACCGATCATCTTCCGCTTCGAACTCTCCGCGGACAATGCCGAGCCGGCAAAGGTCTTGGTCGTGGTGCAGGGCGGTACCGAGCGTCGCGGCGAAAGGGCAGCAGATGAACCGGAAGATGCAACTGCAGCCATGGCATGGGCCGGCCGCTACTACTCCCCCGAGCTCGAGACCTTCTACGAGATCGTCGTCGAAGAGGATCAAATCTTCGCGAGGCATCGTCGACACGGAATGATCCCCTTGAAGCGAGTCGGGCCGGATCTGCTTGCTGGGCAAGAGTTCTACTTCCTCAAGGTCCTCTTCGAGAGAGAGGACGGCGAGGTGATCGGCTTCCGTCTCTCCGGCGGTCGCGTGCAAAACATGAAGTTCGAGAAGGTTAACTAGCTAGCGCGCCCGCGGAATCATCGCCAGCATGCGCGCAACCTGCTTGGGCCGTGCAGGCGCCAGGTCGACCAGCGGATCGGGGCCAGCACGCATGTCATAGAGCTCCACCTGCCGCTCTTCTCCTTCCCCGCTGCTAATCAAACGGTAGTTCGCAGTGCGCACGCTGACCGTGTTCCCCCAGTAGCTGATCGCAGCATCACGAAGGGGCTCAGATCCTCCCTGCAGAAGGGGCAGGAGACTCTCGCCATCCAGGGGATGCTCACTCTTCGTAAAGCTCGTTGCGCCCAGCTCCATCAAGGTCGGGTAGAGATCGATGCTCTCCACCAACTCTTCGCAGGTCGAACCCGGCTCGGTCACTCCCGGCACGCGCATGATCAAAGTGCTCCGCAGAGCACGCTCGAAGGGCGTGTGCTTGCCCCAGATCGCTGACTCGCCCAAGTGCCAGCCATGATCGCCCCAGACCACCACAATGGTCGACTCACGCAACCCGAGTTCGTCCAGGGCACGCAGCACCTTGCCGACTTGTCGGTCCACGTAGCGCACACAGGCCAGATAACCATGCCTGGCGAGAATCCGATCCTTCTTGGCGAGCGGTCGAGTCAATGGAAAGCTCGCGTTGTAGCCATAGAACTCGTTGCTGCGATGCCAGTGCTTCGACGCAGGCTTATTCGGACTGCGCGCATCGCGTACGAAGACCCTCTCCAAGGCATCCCAATCTTCTGCAGGAGCGACAAAGGGAAGATGTGGTTTGAAGAAGCCGAGGCCCAGGAAGAAGGGCTTGTCCCTTTCCTTGGCTACCGCCAATTCAGCGATGGCGGCCTGCGCCATCAGGCCATCGGGCAGACTCTCGTCATCGCCGGAAACGATCTGCATGAGATCGCGATGACCTCCGCCATCTTCCCGATGCGCTCCGTTCGCATAGGCGAAGAAGCTCCCCCATCCGCGCTCCCACTCAGCGTACGGAGTCGCGTACCGGTCCCAGGCATGAGGCAACTCCTCGCGTCCATCGCCAGTACCGTCGTAGGCGTAGACCCGGCCGTCCGGCGTGTGCGCGATCTTGCCAATCAGGGTCGTGTGATAGCCCGAGCGTCGGAAGAGTTCGGGTAGGGACTGGGCGCCCTCGGTCTGCTCCTGACTGAGCGCAGCATCACCTTGGTACAGAGACGCGTTCCCACCCGCCCCACTCCTACTCGGGCTACGACCGGTGAGCAGGGCATAGCGCGAAGCACCGCAGGTGGGCGCTTGCACATAGTGGCGGGTGAAGAGCATGCCCTCGGCGGCCAGCCGATCCAGGTTGGGACTCTGGGCATCGGACACGCCGTAGCAGCCGAGTTCGGTGCGCAGATCATCGATTGCGATGAAGAGCACGTTCGGTGGGTCGTTCTTGGGTTGCGGATCCTGGGCTGCAATGAGCAAGGCGGCGAGGACTGTGCCGGTGATGGGCATGACAGGAGTATAGGGAGAGCGGGATGTATATCTCTGATCGATGGCGCAAGGGCTGCCGCTGGGTACTATCGCTCAATCATGGCTCTCATCGCTTGCCTCGCCCTCTCCCTCCTCGCCCCACAAGACCAGGACTGGCCTCAGTACCGCGGACCACAACGCAGCGGCGCAGTCGCGAACGCGGACTGGTCACCCACCGGCCGCCCCGAGCCGCTCTGGACCGCACAGGTCGGCAAGGGCTACTCCTGCCCCTCCATCGCCGACGGCCTGCTGGTAACCATGGGTTTCGACGAATCGGCAGGCCTCGACCGCATCCTCTGTCTCGATGCCATCAGCGGTGAGCTGCGCTGGGACTTCGAGTTTCCCGCGACGGACGAACCTTCCTACCACGGCGGCGGCACGCTGACGACGCCAACTATTCGCGACGGGCTTGTCTACTGCCTCAACCGCAACGGCAAGTTTCATGCCCTCGAACTGGCGAGCGGTGAGCTCGTTTGGGAACAGGACTACGGCGCGGAACTCGGCCTGGAGAAGACCTTCCACGGCTTCTCCGCTTCGCCCTTGCTCGAAGGTGACAGCATCTACCTGCAACTCGGCGGCATGGTGATCTGTTTGGATGCGGAGAGCGGCGAGATCATCTGGCAGACCGAGGATCGGGGCGACCTGAGCTATTCCAATCTCCTGCTTCTGGACGCGGCTGGACAACCGGCACTCGGCGCCGTGCTCGCCATGAACTTCGTCCTGCTCTCTCGAGAGAACGGTACTGTGATTCAGGAGTACCCCTGGCGACTGAAAGGCAACGCGGTGCACTGTGCCCAGCCCCTGGCCATCGGCGAGGATCGCATCTTCTTGTCGACCGCGTACAACAAGGGCTGCGCCATGCTGCAAGTAGGTAGCGATGGCGCCATGACCAGCCTCTGGGCCAGCCGGGTCATGCGCAACAAGGTCACCGCCTGCGTGCAGTACGAGGACCACCTCTACGGCTTCGACGAATCCATGCTCCGTTGCATCGATCTCGATGGCAACGCCAAGTGGCGTGTGCGCGGCATGGGGCTCGGTTCCCTGTCACTTGCCGGCGACCGGCTGCTGATCTTGAACTCGGATGGCGAACTGATCGTCGCCGAGGCGAACTCAGAGGAGTTTCGCGAGATCTCCCGGCAGAAGGTTCTCGACGACGGCGTCTACTGGACCATGCCCGTGCTCGTGGATGGCCTGATCTATGTGCGCAACAGCCTCGGTGACCTGGCCTGCCTCGACCACCGACTGGAGGCAAGGGCAGGCACCAGCAGCAAGGCGGTTGGTGAAAGCGCCCCGGCAGCAGGAACTCTCTTCGCGAAGCATGCCGAATTGGTGGGGGCTGAGTCCTTCGATCGAGACGGGCAGGCCCTGCGTCTGCGTGGCCGCTGGTCCATTCCCCTACGCGGCCTCGAGGACGGGGCGATGACTTGGACCATGCTGGGCCCGGACCAATGGGATCTTCGCCTGGATGCCGGTGGCTTGCTCTACACCTTCGATGGCGAAAGGGCCTGGGCCATCGAGCCCCAGGGCCCGCGCAGGATCAACGCCGAGGAACTGGTCGAGGCGCAGCATCTCTTCCCGCTGCCTGAGCTCTTCGCACCGAGTTGTCCGGAGGACGCGGTGACGGCGCCGCGGATGGTCCGCTTCGCCGAGACTGAATGCTGGAAGGTCAGCGCTACCCTCGCGGGCACGGACGGCACAGAGGAGCGACTGCATTACTTCGCTGTTGCAGATGGACGCCTCGTCGGCAGCGAGGGTACCGGTCTGTCAACGCTCGTCTTTCATGACTGGCAGCCCATGGCCGGCCTGGTCCTGCCGGCTCGCGTGACGCGCTATCGGGCGGAGGATGGTCAGGAGCACCAGATCCAGATCACTGATACCGAGTGGATCGAAGCACCGACAGAGCTCTTCGAACTGCCGCCCTCGATTCAGCGCCTCATGCGTTCGCCTGCTGAATTGGCCCAGGCTTCGGAGGCCCTGCGCATCCGATTCGCCGGCGCCCTCGCGCGTTTCCAGGCCAAGGACAAGAGCACGCCACTGCGCGACGATATCATCGAGATGTCCGTGCGTGATGGGGAGCTCTGGTTCGCCTTGCCTGGGGAAGACTATCGAGTGGCAGTCGAAGAGGAGGTGGACGGCGTCTACCCAATCGTCGGCCTGCCCTTGAGTTTCTCGATCGAGACCGATGAAGAGGATCAAGCGTCGGTGCTGAAACTGCAGATGCCGGGGCCGGGCGGAGCCTTGCTTCTACATCGACTACCGAACTGAGGCTGCTTCGCCACTGGCCAGGCCCGGGTTACTGAGCTTTCAAGGCCTTCCCTTGGCCCTCGGGAAGCGCGCAGGCTAAAAACTAGGGCGCTCTCGCCGTACCAACCCCCCTGCACATGCAAGCCAAGCTCCTCCCCGGACTCGCCGTCTCCCTCGTCTCCATACTCGCAGTCGGCTGCAGCTCACTGGCGCCAAAGCTCGCCGCCCAAGCTGAGGTCACATCACCGGAGGAGTTCTTCGGTCACGCCATGGGCGCCGACCGCAAGCTTGCACGCTGGGACAAGATGATCGAGTACTTCAAACTGCTCGAGCAGGAGAGCGATCGCCTCGAGGTCGTCGACATGGGCCCATCGACCGAAGGCACGCGCTTTCTCATGCTCATGATCTCTTCGCCGGAGAACCTGGCCCGAGCCGAACGACTCGCGGAGATCAGCCGAACCCTCGCCGATCCACGGGGCGTTCCTGAAACCGAGATCGAGAGCATGATCGCCGAAGGCAAGGCTGTCGTCGTGCAAACCTTGGGCTTGCACTCATCCGAGGTTGCCGGCACCCAGTCCGGTGCGCAGATCGCCTGGGACATGTTGTCTCGTGATGACGAAGAGACCCGAAGAATCCTCGACGAGACCGTCTTGCTGCTGCTGCCGAACATCAATCCCGATGGCGGCAACTGGATCGCCGATTGGTATCACAAGTGGGTAGGCACCGAGTACGAGGGTGCCGGCCTGCCCTGGCTGTATCAGACCTATGCCGGTCACGACAACAACCGGGACGGGGACTACATGAACCTTCTCGAGGCCCGCTACATCGGCAAGGTGCTCTATCGAGACTGGAAGCCGCAGGCCTACATCGATCACCACCAGATGGGCAGCTATGGAGCGCGCATGGTGGTGCCCCCGTACAGCGAGCCGATCCGCCCGCATGCCGACCCGCTGCTCTGGCGGGAGCTGTCTTGGTATGGCGCACACATCGCCTACAAGCTGGAGGCGGCTGGCAAGAAGGGCATCCTCAACTACGGTCAGTATCCGGGCTGGGGTCACTTTGGCTGGCATTGGATCACGCCCTTCCACAACATCGCCGGCATGCTCACCGAGTCCGCGAGCGCGACCATGGCGACGCCACTCTTCGTTCAAGCGGACCAATTGCGCGGCGGGGCCCGCAACTTTCCGGAGTACGAGCCGCAGTCGAACATTCCCAGCCTCTGGGAGGGCGGCTGGTGGAGGATTCGGGACATCGTTGAGATGCAGGTTGTCGCGGCTCGAGCTCTGCAGGACCACGCCGCACGGAACCGGGAGACAGTGCTTCGGAACATGGTCCGCAAGGCCCAGCGCCAGACCGAACGCGGCGCTAACGGCGATGTCCGCGCCTACGTCATCCCGGCTGACCAGCACGACCAGCTCACCGCCGTGAAGTTGGTCAACACACTGATGTTGTCGGATATCGAGATCCAGGTCGCCGAGTCACAGTTTCGTGTCGGTGGTCGCGTGTATGAGGAAGGCAGCTATGTGGTCAGCATGGCTCAGCCCAAGATGGGCCTGGTGCGCAATCTCCTGGGCCGCACCTTTTATCCGGACAATACCTGGACTCGTGCCCGCGACGGTTCGCCGCTGCGCCCGTACGACTCTTCGACCCACACCATGTCAGAGTTCATGGGGGTGCAGGTGGATCCGGTCGCTGAGAACATCACTGGCGAACTGCGCGTGCTCGACAACTCGGTCAAGGTCGAGGGCTCGGTGGCAGAAGGAACACGGCATCGGCTCGATGGCCGGCTCAACGCCAGCTTCAAGGCTGCGAACCAACTGCTCGCCAAGGGCATCGCTGTGAGCCGCGCGACCGAGGCGTCCGAGTCAGCGCGTCCGGGCGACTTCATCGTCGATGGTGGAGCTGCCGATGACTTGCGCGAGGTCGCAACAGCGACCGGTGTGGATTTCGTAGCGGTTGGCGAAGTCTCCGCCACCCGGGAGCTCAATCCGCGCATCGCTATGTATCGCCGCTACGGCGGCGGCAACATGGACGAGGGCTGGACCAGCCTGCTCCTCGAGCAGTTCTCATTCGCATTCACCTCCCTGAAGGACGATGCGATCAAGGCCGGCAATCTGAATGACTCCTACGATGTGATCGTCCTGCCCCACGACTCGAGCGCAGGGATGATCGGCGCGAGCGATGAGCAAACTGGTCGTGGCCGCGGGCGCGGCCGTCGCAGAACGCCCGTACCACCCGAATACAAGAGCGGCTTCGGTCGCGAGGGTGTCGACGCACTGAAGGCCTTCGTCAAGGGCGGCGGAACCCTCGTGACCATCGGTGGCGCAACAGCATTCGGGATCACCGAGTTCGAGCTGAGCGTGCGCAATACGATCAGTGGCGTTCCGTCGACCGAGTTCTTCTGCCCGGGCTCGACCTTGAAGGTCGAGATCGACAATGCGGACGAACTCGCCTGGGGCATGCCGAAGCAGGGTCTGGCCTTGTTCTGGCAGAGCCCGGTCTTCGAGATCGGCTCATCGCGGGACAGCGAGCGCTACCGCCGGGTTGTGACCTACGGCAAGCGTGACATCCTGCAGAGTGGTTGGTTGGTCGGTGAGGAGCACCTGTCGAACAAGGCCGCCGTAGTCTCCGCTGAGTATGGCGAGGGTGAGGTCGTGTTGATCGGAATCCGTGCCCAGCACCGAGCCCAGACCCATGGGACCTACAAGCTGTTCTTCAATGCGTTAATGCGTTGAAGTACGGAGTCAGGCACTTTCCTATCGAAAGAACTGCCCCGGGCAAAAGAGGCGGCCTCGCCTCGCGCATCAATTGCACCTGGCAATAGACGAAGATGCCCGGGGTCACACTTCCAATGAGAAAGTGCCTGACTCCGTACCTCGAGGAGATTGAAAAGGTCGCGACCTTCCCTCTGGAGCAGATGGGCGCAGCTTAGTAGCCTGTTCCGACTGCAAGCGCCCGTAGCTCAGTTGGATAGAGCATCGCTTTCCTAAAGCGGAGGTCACAGGTTCGAATCCTGTCGGGCGTACCACTCCGGTCTTGGAGGCATCATGGGATGACCTGCAGCTTGATGCTTGCAAGTGGAGCTGTGACTGCTGGCACTCCTCCCCAGCCTTTCTCGGGCTACTTCTTCGGTTCGGTCCACAGCCTGGCCATCGACAGAGGGATGTACCGATCGCCCCGCTCTTCCATGCGAAAGTGCAGGTAGTCGGCTCCAACGTGGATGAGCGTTCCAATCATCCAGCCAGTCATGAATCGAAGGCTCAAGTCGACTGAGCCTCCATCCTGCTGAAAGAGGATGCCGAACTTCTCTCCGAGCTCCGCCTGGTACACAGAGCGGTAGTCATTCGAATTCGACTCCTGCGTTGCGGCACCGAGCAGGAACACTCCGCAGGTCGCAACGAGCACTAGTGCTGTCAACAGGACCGCGCTCCTGACTCTTGATCCTTGAGCACAAAGCTCGGACTTCCCTTGCCTGTCAACTTGATAGCGTGGGGACTGAACCATGATCGATCTCCTTCTTTGGGTTTGGGACTCTTGATGCCGTTGAACTGAGCCCGGCTGTCCTCTCTGGGAGTCAAATCCGGGCCATCAATGGGGAATCCGCGATTGGAGCAAATCCTATTCCTTGTTGGTCCCAGGTTATGCGCTCAACCCCGCCGCTTCCCCTTCCCCTTCCCCTTCTTCTGCAGACCATCCAGATAACCCGCCAGATCATCCAGCCGCCCCTCCCAGAACTCCCGCACCTCCTCCACCCAACGCTGGGCAGCATCCAAGGGACGCGGGTCGATCTCGACCCGATGCACCCGCCCATCCACCTCGCGGGTCAAGAGACCCGTGCTTTCCAGCACCTTTACGTGCTTGGTAATGGCCGGCTTGGTCATGTCAAAGGGCTCGCCCAACTCACCGATCGTGCTCGCCCCCTTCGCCAACTGTTTGATCATGGAGCGGCGAGTCGGGTCTGCCAGGGCATGGAAGACTCCATCGAGAGTTGCCGAAGCGCTAGACATCAGCTTGTTCGTCAGACTTCGCGGACTCTGGCTTCTCCTCTACCTTGGCAGGAGCACTCATCCGCGTCCCCGCGTAGGCGCTGAACAATGCCAGGACCAGATCCTTGAGCAGATCCAGGCTGACGCCCCAACCAGCGTCGATCATGCCTTCGAAGTGGCCCGGGATTCCCGAGTGCTTAAGGGTCAGCTCCGTTCCCTTCTCCACCTCCCGAAGCGCAACGCGCACAGTCATCTCGGGTGAGCCCAGCTCCTCGTTGGCGTCGATGACATACTCGAGGAGATCGGGTGGGTCGAACTGCAGGTAGCGCCCGGTCGTCTTCGCTTCGAAGACACCCTCCTGCGCCATGTGGTATTCGAAGGTCCCCCCCACTCTCGGTGACCATTCAGCCAGGGTCGTCTTCACATCGGGAGAACACTTCATCCACTGAGTCATGTGCTCCGGCTTCGTCCAGGCGTCGAAGACCAATTGGATCGGTGCGTCGAAGACACGGGTGAGGGTGACGGATCGGGTCTCGGGTTGTTGGCTCATAATCGTCTCGAAGTCTGGGGTCAGCTGCGTTTCTTCTTGCCGGCTCCACCGGGAGCACTCAGGGCGTAACTCTCATCGAGCCATTTTTCCCAGAGTCGCTTCGGCATGGGCTTGGCTGCGGTGAACCTGGCTGTCACCCAGGCGGTGGAACCAAGCTGATAGTCGTCCGGATCCTTCTTCGCGAGCTTGCTGGCCTCGGGGATGGAATCCTTCAGTTTGAACATGGCCTTGTAGCGTCCGCCCTGTTCCCCGATGTAGAGGAAGGCCTTGCCGCCGGTCTTGAAGGAGCTCTGGGTGCAGGCGGTGCCTTCGTCGACCTGGGGATAGCGACTCGCTTTCAGGCGAATGGGCTCGGTTGGGTCCTTGTCGTTCTTGGGCATGGCTGAGGCTGCGGGGTATAGTTTACCTATTGGTAAACTATGGGCAATCTGCTTCGATTTGACAAGCCCTCACCTACCCCTCCCCTCCCACCAATCCCACAGCTCCCGATTGCGCTGGCGCTCACGCCGCTGGGAGACGATCACGATCCAGGTGCCCAGAACGGTGGTGGCGATGAAAAAGCTCACGCCGGTCATCCCTCCCGCCTTTTCAATCCCGTAGCCGACCACACCGAGGAAGGCGAGGGCGATGACTGCGGCGATGGTGACCACCTTCGGTGACTCGCCCAGTTCCCGGTCCGCGTCCAACTCGGCCAGCAGATCCTCAGAGGCGAGCATTCGGCGATGCAGGCGCGACAGGGATGCAAAGAAGAGGGCGAAGAGCGCGGAGCAGACGATCATCGTCCATGCAAAGAATTCGAGCTCCGGCTTCTCGCTGTAGAGGAAGAGCCCGCCGGTGAGGAGGCAGACTCCCGTAGTCAAGGTGACGGAGAGGGGCATGCGCCGCTGGGAGCGATGCAAGTCTTCCCGCGACATGGTCTCGAAGGCCGCGACCATGGCGGAACTATCCACCGGCTCCTGCACCCGAACTTCGGCGACGCCATGGAGGAGCTGCTTCATCTCCTCCGAGTCCGCCAGGTACTGTCGGCCCGCGTCCGTGGCGAGATAGGTATCCATGAGCATCTGCTCTTCGACGCTCAGGGCGCCACCGAAACTTCGCTTGAGACAGGCGCGCTTCGCGGCTTCGATCTTGTCAGGGTCCATTACTTTTCTTCCTCCGCTTCGAGTTGTCGGGCCAGGGCGGCGCGTGCGTGGTAGAGCCGCGACCAGACCGTTCCTAGCGGGCAGCCGAGGATCGCCGCGACCGCCTCGTGATCGAGGCCATCGAGACAGAACAGGGTGAGCACCATGCGCTGCTTCGGGCTGATCGCCTGCATCGCCGCGTCGATGCGCTCCTGCCCCTCCCGCGCCTCGATGGGGTCAGGGTCATGGGTGATCGGCAGGGCCACGTCATCGAGGGGCAGGGCTCGCTCCCGGCGCCGCCGAAGCATGTGCTGTTTGCAGGTGTTGACGGCGATGCGGAAGAGCCATGTCGTCACAGTCGAGCGATGCTCGAACTCAGGCCAGGCCCGGTAGGCGTTGAAGAAGGTCTGTTGAGCAATCTCCTCAGCCTCCGTGCGGTCGCCGGTCATTCGGAGCGCCAAGCCGAGGACTCGCGCCCAGTGGGCGTCGATAAGCGTCTCGAAGGGGCGATCGACTCCGTCAGGCATACCCTCTTGGATACCGCAAGACCGGCGACCTTCATCTCCCGAGTCGATTCCTGCACAAAAAATTGGCTCGCAGTCGAGGATTGAGCGGGTGAGCTTTCCAGTCTTGAAAAGCCACATGGCCTGGGCTCGATCCAGGATGTAGATTGAATCAAGTAAGAAGGGCCTGCCCTGAGATCAGCACTCCGTCTGGAAGCAGCAACGCACAATGAAGTACGAGATCCCCTTCAATAAGCCATCCGTAGTCGGCAAGGAGATCGATTGGGTCCTCGAGTCAATCGCCGAAGGACACATCTCCGGTGACGGACCCTTCACCAAGCGAGCCGAGCGGAAGCTTCAAGACGAGTTGGGCATCGAAAGAGTCCTGCTAACCACCTCCTGCACCCACGCACTGGAGATGTCGGCCATGCTCCTCGAACTCCAACCGGGAGACGAGGTCATCGTGCCTTCCTTCACCTTCGTATCGACGGCGAATGCCTTCGTGGGCAGAGGCGTCAAACCCATCTTCGTAGACGTTCGACCTGACACGCTCAACTTGGACGAGAAGCGTCTCGAAGAAGCGATCTCGCCGCGCTGCAAGGCTATCGTCCTCGTGCACTACGCTGGGGTTGCCTGCGAGATGGACGCCATTATGGAGATCGCCGATCGGCACGGCCTCGTGGTGATCGAAGACAATGCCCATGGTCTCTACGCCAAGTACCGCGGCAAGTACCTGGGCACCTTCGGCGCCATGGCGACCCAGAGCTTCCACGAAACCAAGAACTTCACCTGTGGCGAGGGTGGAGCCCTTCTCCTGCAAAACCCGGAGCTGATTCAGCGGGCTGAGATCATCCGCGAGAAAGGCACCAACCGCGCCCGCTTCTTCAGAGGGCAGGTGGACAAGTACACTTGGGTCGATCACGGTTCGAGCTACGTTTTGGCTGACCTGCTCGCTGCCTACCTCTCTGCGCAGCTCGAACGACGTGAGACCATCCAGGGAGCTCGATCGAGAATCTGGCAGCGTTACATGGACAGCCTCCAGGGCTGGGCAGGGGAGCGCGGCATCGCCGTGCCAACCATCCCCGAGCACTGCGAACAGAGCTACCACCTGTTCTACATGCTCATGCCTTCGCGCGAGCAGCAGCAGCAACTCATCGCCCACCTGCGGACTCAGTCCATTCTCTCGGTCTTCCACTACTTGCCACTGCACCTGTCTCCAATGGGCTTGAAACATGGCTCGGCTCCCGGTGGCTGCCCTGTGACCGAAGACATCAGCGGTCGCTTGCTGAGATTGCCCTTCTACGCCTCTCTCTCGGAGACCGAGCAATCCCGAGTCATCGAATCGATCTTGAGCTTCCGCGCCCAGGTCTGAGAGCGGCCGAATGAATGCTGGCGGCCTAGGCCTGCATCAGACCCAGTCCGAAGAGTAGAGTTGCTAGCAAGGCCGAGACCGTGCGCAGGTGGTTCCAAAGGGTCCAGCGCCTGGCGTAACTCAACCACTTGTCTCCAGAGCTGGGATCGGCTTGGGAAACCAGTGCTAGGGAATTGTTGAGCGGGACGTTGCAGACTCCGGTGATCACGAAGGTTCCCAGGAGGTAGAGCGCTCCCCCGCAGAGGATGAAGCTCGATCCCGCCGTTTCCAAGCGGAGGACACCAACGATCACGCAGCCAACAGAGATCAGGGCAGTACCCATGAAGCAGCCGAGAAAGTGTGGGTTGAGTACCCTGACGTTGATGGTCTGCATGGCCGCCAGCCCCATCTCCGGCGGCAGTGCGACCAGTGAACGCATGACGAAGCTGGAGAAGGCAAAGAACACACCACCGATCGTGCCGGCCCCAAGCAGGCCAAGAAGGGCAAGAATCTGCAGGAACTCATCCATCTTGCGATTAGAAACTCTCTAGTGACTGCCTTCTGGTCCTTGCTCCGTACGCATGTAGAAGTTGCGATCCAGCTGGAACGACTCGAGCGGGCCGTCCAGCTCAATCTCTAGCGGCTCCTCCGACACCACAACTCGCTTCTCCATCCCATTGATCCGCAGCAGAATCGGGGCACTGAAGCCGGGCACCACATCCGCAAACCAGAGGGCGAGAGACCCCTCTCTGACATCCTGCTTCAGCAAGGGGATATCTGTCGTGCGCAGGTACTGGTCGAAAAAGGGACCGAAGTCGTAGCCCGCCGCCCTGCTGAAGTACGCCTCGAATTCTTCGGTCGTGACCGTTTGATGCCAAAACTCACGGTTGAGACCGAGCATGACCTGGCGCCATTTCGCGTCGTCGTTCAGCACATGCCGCATGCTGTGCAGCATGTTGCCGCCCTTGTAGTACATGTCCCCGGATCCCGACTCATTCAGGCCATAAGCGGCGATGATCGTCCCGTCGTTTTGGATCAGATCACGGCAACCGATCACGTAGTCCTGCGCCTCTGACTTGCCGAAGTGATACTCGACAAAGAGGTTCTCCGCATAGTTGGCAAAGCTCTCGTGGATCCACATGTCCGCCGAATCACGCATGGAGATGTTGTTGCCAAACCACTCATGGGCCGACTCATGCACCACGATGAAGTCAAACTTCATCCCAACCCCGGTCTTGCTCAGATCCCGCCCGCGATAGCCGTTCTGAAAGCCATTGCCATAGGTCACCGAGCTCTGATGCTCCATGCCCAGGTAGGGGACGACCACCAGTTTGAAGCTATCCTCGTAGAAGGGGTACTTGCCAAACCAATGCTCGAAGGCGGCAAGGGTTCGCGGCACTTCCTTGAACTGCTCAATGGCCTGCTCGCGCTGATGCTCGAGTACCCAATACTCCAAGTCCAACTCGCCAAACTCTCCCGCATAGACTCCGGGTATGCTGATGTACTTGCCGATGTTGACGTTCACCCCGTAGTTGTTGATCGGGTTCTTCACCTGCCAATGAAAGGTCCGCGTCTTCGCCAGCGAGTTCCCAGTGCTCGATAGGAGACGACCATTCGACACAGCGGTCAATTCGGCGGGCACAGTGATGCGGATGTCCATGCCCCGATCGGGTTCGTCATAGCC
>JAJFFD010000066.1 GCA_021776805.1 Planctomycetota bacterium | reverse complement strand
GAGGAAGGGCAGGTACGAGGACTTCGGGCGAACGAAGCGCAGCTGATAGGTCTTCGTCACAAGGTCTTCGAGCACATTGCTCGGTGGGACCACACGAAGGATACCGCGGTCTTCCTCGACCACCACGTAGCCCAGAGTCTTGGCAGTCGACTCCAGAGCGTCACGCCAGGGAATGTTCCGCAGGCGCAGGGTAATGGTGCCAGAAACCTCAGGAGCGACCACGATGTTCGCGCCAGAGATCTTCGCGATCGTGTCGATCACCTGGGTCACGTCCGCGTTCTCGAAGGCGAAGTAGACCCGCGGAGGCTTTTCGATCTTCAGGACGTTGCCTGCAGCCTCAACGACCACGCAACTGGCAGCCTCCGCCACCAGCTCGAGTGCGGTCCGCCATTCGACATCTTCCAGGTCGATGGTGACGCGCTCGTCGATCGAGTCGTCCAGGATGATGTTCACCCCAGCGCGACGCTTGATGTTGTTTACGACGTCACGGAGTTCGCGGTCACGCAGCTTGAGAGTGAGGCGACTACTACGATCACCTTGCGCCCCGCTTTGTACCTCACCCGTTCCGCCGCCATTCTGCGGAGAGCTCTGCGCGATAGAGCTGTCGCACAAAAGACTGGAGACTGCGATAGCTCCAATGACCTTCCAGATCTTTGCCTGCATCTTATTACCTGCCAGTTGCCGATTGGCGGGGACGCCGAGCCCCCGTGTTCCTCCCTCGTCATCGGCGCCTGGAACTTGAAACCTTGACACCGACTACAAAAAGCCACGGGGTTCGCAGCACCATTGCGCTGCGAACCCCGGGCTTGTCAATCGAAGCTCGATTGAGAAGAGTTATTACCAGCTCTTCTTGACGCTGTATCCCTTGTAGATGAACTCAGCGTGCTCACGGCCCACCGACTTCAAGAGAAGGGAAGCGGTGAGGTAGTCACCCTCTTCATAGGATTGGCCGTTCACAAGCAAACCGGACTTGCCGTTCTCTTGTACGACCACACCACCGATCTCGAGTGGGATCTTTACGAACTGTGAGAGGATCTCCACCTGGAGATTGAGTTTGGTGACCACTTCGAACCAATTGAAGCGTGGGTCGCCAACAGGGACATTGAGACGATCCTGAGCGGCGCGGAACCGAGCCTTTGCAGACTCGAGCTCACCCTTTGCCAGGTCAGATCGCATATCCGCGTCCAGTTGGCGGAACTCACCTTCGGAGAGCCAGCTGTCGCCTTCCTCGACACCAGTGAGATCGTTGCGGATCTTCTGATAGGGATCGACAACCTTCTGTCGCCACTGTTCAAAGTAGCGCGAGTGCTTGGAGATCAGACTCTTCGACTCGACCTCCATGACGTCTCTTTGGATCTCGAGGATCTGCTCCTGCATGGCCTTTTCCAAGCGGAACTTCTCGAGGAAGGTCAGTGCCGGGTCCTGATAGCGACCATAGACCTGCTCGAGGCTGGCAACCTTTTCGCGAACCCGATCAATCGTGCTTTGCTGAGCTTCGGCCGAATTGATCTGGCTGTTGACCGGACCGGAAGAAGTCTGGCGGGGATCTACGAAGGGGTCGCGGCGAGCCCGAGACTCCTTGTAGTCGTAGCGTGCCAGCTTGATAGCCTGCGAGTCCTTGATGATCTGCTCGCGGAGCTTTTCGCGCTTGTGGGCATAGTTGGGGATGACCACTTCCTTGTTGTCATCCTTGCCCAGATAGACGAAGGCCTCGAGCTCCATGGCGATCCTGTGTTCGATGTTCCCACCGATGAGCACCGCATTCTTGGTCCCCTGCTTGCCATCAGAGCTGGTCAGCGTGAAGCTCTTGACCTTCACGAAGCGGTCGTAGCTCTCGATAAGGCTGATGAACCGCATGAACTGCCAGACATTGGCGCCAACAGTGATCTTGTAGGTGTACTTCTGAAACTTGTTGGTTGTCTGCGGCTTCAGCGCCACGTAGTCAGTGATGTTGGCACCCGACTGGCTCGTGAACTGACTTAGAGTTCTCAGGAAGTCAGTCAGAAGTGCCTGCTCCGGGAGGATCTTCACGTAGCTTGCGACGTTCTCGCGCAGCACGATGACACCTTCCTCGAGAGCCGGGACCTTCCGGATCTTCGCCTCGGCAGCCTGTATCTGCTGACCGATCGCGGCGATCTCCGTTTCCTTTTCTTCGACTAGGCCGTTGGCCCACCAGATGCCACCACCGGCTGCGAGGCAAAGCGCCAGGCCGCCACCAACAATGGTCCAGATCAGTTGTGATTCGTTAAGCTTCTTCATCGCTCAGCTCCTGGCTCTCACTTCCACTCCGAGGTGGGTAAAAAGCTCCACTTGAGCGAGGTCCTGAAGGCCTCGGCGGGACGTCGTTTGGGGTCTTTCACGAAGGTTCCCTGGGGCAGAGAGACTTCGGAAACGTTCTCGAAGAAGGGTGTCCTCTCCAAGTCATCATGGAAATAGGTCAGGCGATTGATGTTGTCGCCCTGCACCATTCCAGGCATTGATACTTCCGGGCCACGGGTGCCCTTGCCATCTCGAACTTGCATGCTCGAGAACCAGGCAACGTGGCGATCGGGATCCTGAACGTTGTCGATCGTGTCGATCAACTGATCCATGACCGGCGTCCAGAGTGCCCTGGACTTGCTGATCTGCTCGATGGTTTGAAAGCGAGCCTGGAAGTCATTCGTTTCACGAGTGAGCGCGTCGTGATAGGCCACCTGGGGAGTCAGCGTGGTCAGGGTTTCCTGATCTTGCAGCACCTTCATCTCCAGCCTGCCAAGCTCGCCTACGTATACGTAGCCGAACCAGCCAACCGAGCAGCACACCATGACAACCGAAGCCAGCATCGCAGCGAAGACCTTTGGTGAGGTCCTCTCTGCCTTCCGGTATTCCTCGGGAAGAAGATTGATACGAATCATTGGTCCCGTCCTCCTCAGGTCCCTGCCGTGGCCAGACCAACAGCAACCGCGAGTTGCGGTGCTGACTGGTTGAGCGCATCGATGTCCACGTTGTCAGACCTGACCTTCAACCCCTCAATCGGGTTCCACACACGAGTGCGCTTCTCGAAGATCTTCTCCATGCTCTCTTCGAGGAAGGGCAGCAAGGCCGATCCGCCGGAGAGATATACTTCCTGAACCTCGCCCTCGAACTGATTCTCGAAGAAGTCGAAGGACAGGTTGATCTCGTTGCCCAGGTCGTCAAGAGTCGCGGAAACCGCGTCTTGAACCTCGACCACCTGCTCCTGGGGATCACGCTTCAGGGCTTCTGCCTCGAATGGTTCGAGGCCGAAGCGACGCGTGATCGCATTGGTCAGATCTTGACCACCCATCGGAACCTCTCGCGCGAAGAAGGTCACGTTGTTGCGCAGGATGTTGATGGACGACTTGGCAAAGCCAATGTCCACCAGCGCAACCGTGTGATCTGATTCTTGCAAACCAGGGCTAACGATGTCGTTGAGCTCGTAGGCATTGCCTAGCGCAAAGCTGTCGACACCGATATTCACCGGTGACAGCCCTAGCTCGCTGAGCATGGTTGCCTGGTCTTCGACGATCGAACGTTTAGCCGCCACCAGAAGAACCTTCATCTCATCCTGGGCACCTTCTTCGGTGGCAGGGAGATCCATCAGCTTCTGGGTGTCCAGCTGAACTTCGTCTACATCGAAGGGGATGTACTTGTCAGCTTCAAACTTGATCGCATTGGTCAGGTTGTCATCTGACATCTGGACCATGTTGATGAATCTGAAGATGACAGACTTTCCGCTAACCGAGGTTGCAACTCGCTTAGTGCGGAATCCGCCAGACTTGAACAACTCCGACAGGGCATCACGTCGTGCTTGTTCGCCAGCAATATCGATCTGGGCGAATGCAGTGATGATGTAGTCGAACTTGTCTTGAGTGATCTCGATAGCCTTGATGCAACTAGTGCCTACATCCAGACCAACGATGCTCTTGCGCTGCTTGAGCATTCCTTTCCTCGCAGTTCGTGTCGGCGACCCCCACAGGACCGCACTCGTGGTCTTATCGACGCCCGGACATCGAGGGTTGAGCGCCTGATGGGGTGATTTCGGTGCTGTCGGATTCTTGGGCGCTGCGTTCCCGAACAACAGCGACCCAGCCAGCTCGAATCTCAGTCCTCGCCGAAGCCGCCTTCGACCAATTCTCGGAGCTCCGCCAACATGCGCTCCTGATCCTCACCCTTCGCCACCAATTCGAGGGTTGTGCCGTCTTCTGCAGCCAACATCATGATTCCCATGATCGACTTGCCGTTGACCATCTGCAGACCCGGACGCCCAACCATGAGAGTGCTGGTGAACTTGTTGGCTTTTTGCACAAAGAGATGCGCCGGCCGAGCATGCAAACCGTTCTTGTTCTTGAGGGTGACCGAGAGGTGTCCCTCCTCAGCTTTGCCCTCTTCGCTCATTCACTCATCTCATGCAAGAGGTCGCGGATTTCAGCTTCCCCCTTAGCGCCAATCACGAAGCGCCTGAAGTCGGCGCTTCTGGCGAGCCCAGCGATCCAACGCAAGACCTGGAGATGCGCCTCCGCAGACTCCTTTGGCGTCAGGATCATGAACACAGTCTGCACGTCCTTGCCATCAACTGCTGAATAAGGAATGCCAGTGGTTGATCGCGCCAAGACCATGCAGGTGCCCTTGAGCGCCTCCGCCTTTACGTGCGGAACCGCGACACCATTACCAATGCCGGTACTGCCCAGCTTCTCTCTTGCCTTGAGGAGCTTGCGGACTGCAGCGGACTGCTTGGCCGGCAACAACTTGGACTTGACCGCCGCTGCGAGCATTTCGTCGAGAACGTCCTCTTTGGCATTAGCCTCAAGGGACTCAATTATGAGCGCTGCATCGATCAGATCTTTGATCATTCTTGGGGGGCGATTGGCTGAGGGAAGAATTCAAGGGAAGCTATTCGGAGCGTATCCCCTGGAAGCGCCAGTAAGAAAGGCCAGAAGACCGACAAGCCCATAATGGGCTCAATCCAGTCTCCAGGGACGCGGATACTAGAGGATCCGCGGCCCCGGGTCGATCCTGGACCCCTGCTTACGTCATGTCTCGAGCTCTAGTCGAGCAAAAGGCAGGGGTCTGGCTCAGGAATCGAGCTTCTTTCGCAGAGCGTCGTCGAAACTCTCTTCTGGAGGAATCGGCGTATTGTCCACGATGACCTCGCCCAGAGGCTTGTCCCCCTTGTGCTGCTTGCGCTTCTGGTTGGCCTTGACCAGTTGCCGCTCCATCTTGTCGGTCATCTGATCCATAGCGGTGTTGAAATGGTCGCTACTCTCCTTGGCGATCAGACTGTTGCCGCCATCAACGTGCACGATCATCTCCAGTTCAGGGGCCGCGTGCGGCCCATCAACGATGACTTCAATACGCGAGATGCGACTGTGGAATCGAAGCAGGCGCTCAGACTTCTTCTCAGCGTATTCCTGCATCTTGGCAGAGACGTGCCCGTGTCGGTTGACAATGTCGATTGGGACTTTTTGGTTCATACCAGATCTACTCGGTGAGGCCACAGTTGGCATTAACGCAAGGATCAACACTCCTGCCATAGCCGAAAACACAGCAGAGGCGCATCAATTTCATGACGGCGCCCGCAATGATTCTGGCGGATAGAGGACGCGCATCAAGTAGAGACCTCGAGCCGGCGCATTCGGACCTGCCAAACTCCGGTTTCGCGAGGTGATGATGTGACGAATTTCATCCGGGTCAATCTTGCCCAGCCCGACCTCGATGAGAGTACCGGCGATCGTGCGCACCATATTGTACAAGAATCCGTTGCCCTGGGCGAAGATGTCAAATCCCTGGGCCCGGCGTATCACGTGCAAGTGATCAATTCTCCGCACGGTACCATGAATGCGCTCATACCCCGGATTGGAGGCAAAGGCCGCGAAGTCATGCTCGCCCAGGAAGCTCCGGGCCGCCTGCTGCATCCGCACCAGGTCAAGGGGTCGCTTGACCCAGTGATATGAGCCGCGGGCATGCACTGGGCGGATTCTCGATACCCATGCGCGATAGAGGTAGCGCTTGCCGCGGGCCGTGAAACGCGCATGAAACTCGCTGCTGACCGGGCGCACAGAGCGCACGACGATGTCCTTCGGTAGGTTTCCGTTGAGTGCACAGAGCAGCTTATGGCAATCATAGGCTCGCTCGATACGCACGTGGGCTGTCTGCCTCAGCGCGTGCACCCCCGCATCGGTTCGACCGGAGCCATGCACCGGCACGGTTGTGCCCACGATTACCCCGAAGGCACGCTCCAAGCAGGATTGAATGGTCTCGAAACCGTCCTGACGCTGCCAACCAGCGTACTCGCTGCCGTCATAGGCGAGGGTCAGAAGGTAGCTGTGCAAGGTGGGTCTTAGAGAGGTTTGCTACGCAACAGGATTGCGCAGAACATACTCCCGATCAGACCCATGGCACAGACGAGGCCAGCGAGAATCATCTTGTCGAGGACTACATAGCAGTAGCTACCCCCGGCCATTCCGCCCAAGAACACCAGCAAGGGCAAGATCTTGCTGCCCGAGGTTGAAGGGCGACGGTGATGGCTGGCGCCAGGCGAGGCAACTTTGAGGGCGAGGCGCGACTCAGGATCGGCCTTCTTTGCCGCCGGAACATGGGTGCGACTCCGACGAGGATCCTCCTGCAGCCAAGGCGGGGACTGGGGCTGGCTCGGAGATGACGGCGCAGTGGGAGCAGGAGCAGAGGGCGTTGACCTACCTACGGACAGGCGACTCGGCCTTTCCTTGCGCTTGACAGGAGCCGTCTCCTCAAAGGCTGGCGGCGATGCAGATTCGAAGACCACGCCGGCGCCTCCCTCGCTCGCAGGAGAAGCCGGGTCGAATAGCAGATCCTCCGCATCATTGGGGCTACCTTCAAAACTCGTTGGCGCAGCTGACTCGGCGCCGAAGGCAGCGGGAGAACCCGTCGCTGGCATCGCCTCGATGCCATCTGTATCGAAGAGCATGTCCTCTGGATCCCCTTGGGGAACTGGGACGGCTTCTGCCCCCTCGTCGGGCTTGATGAGTCCGTAATCAAAAGGATCGTAGCCGCTATTACTCATGACTCTGTTCCAAACCTGCGCCGTTGCCAGCTGGATGGGATCTCTAGTTCTTTGCGATACTTGGTGACCGTTCGCCGCGCGACACGCACACCCGCTGCGCCGAGCCGCTTGACCAACTCGTCATCCGACAGGGGGGTGCGCGAGTCTTCACCTGCGACCATCCCCTTTATGCGTTCTTTGATCGCCAGGCGACCTTCCTCGCCGGCTGTCTGCTGCTTACCCCTGGCCCGCGCGCCATCGAAGAAGTCGCGTAGGGGGAAGATGCCCAGATCCGTTTGCACGTACTTGCCGGCGATAGCACGACTGACTGTGGAAGTATGCAAATCGAGTTGTTCGGCGATGTCAGCCATCTTGAGTGGGCGGATGGCAGACTTGCCATGCTGGAGGAAGGCCCGCTGATGCTCGAGCACCGCCGCACCAACCCGGGCGAGCGTGGCCTTCCTGTGACGCAAGGCTGCCATCAGATCTCGAGCCGACTGCATCTTCTTACGCAAGTAACTCCGGGTCTCGGGTTCGGTGGCCTTGTCGCCAACCAAGTCCTGGTAATCGCCGCTGATACCCAAGGCCGGCAAACTGCCGTCGTCGACCTGCACCTCGATGCGCCCATGCTCCTGAATGACCCGAAGTTCCGGGCGAATAGGCGCCGCCGCTTCCGTTTGGAACTGCGATCCCGGGTGCGGGTCCAGCTCACGGATCTGTTCGAGAAGGAAGCAGACCTCACCAACCTCGAGCCCCATGGCTCTGGCCACTTCGGGCACCTTGTTCTTGGCCAAGGCTTCGAGGTGCTCGGTCAGGATGCTTGCGATTGCCGCATAGTCCGGATCATCCACTGAAATCTGCAGAAGCATGGCATCGATGGGACTGCGAGCCCCCAGACCTCGGGGCTCGAGAGACTGCAGAACAGAGAGGGCCTCTTCAAAGGGCTCAGCGCCGATGACCTCCCGCAGCTCCGCATCACTGGCCGTCAAGAGCCCGCGTTCATCGAGCAGCTCTGCCAGCACGAGCACTTGCTGAACCAGGTCCTCCGACCAGCTGCCCAGGGCCATCTGCATGCGGAGGTGCTCCGCCAGGTCCTCCCCTCGAGCTGGCAAACTCTCGAGCATGGCCCGCTTGGCGTCGCCGCCCTCGCTGTCTCCCCGTACTCCACCCTCGTATTCGAGGTCATCGGCGCGCTCTTCTCGCCGATCCTCCTCGGGGATCTCGCTCGGCTCATCCGTGGGCTGAAGCAGCTCCAAAGTCTCGTTCTGCTCCAGCTCAGCCTCGATTAGCTGCACCAATTCCACGGTCGCCAGCTGCAGAACCTCTATGGACTGCAGCATTTTCGGCATCATAGCCAGGCGCTGTTCGGCCCGCTGTGAGAACTGCTGGTGGAGCTTCATCCCTCTGGACGGCGAAGTATCGCTGTCTAGAGTTTCGGCACCTTGGACGCTTTTCTTGACGGAGAGCGCGCTGCGCCTAGGAAGGGCGTCGCCGCCTCGGGCCGGTCTCGGGCTGAGCCTGGGTCGGATCTTCGGGCCAGGAGTGTCGTGGATATCGACGCTTCATCTCGAGACGGAGCCCTGGATAGATCTGCCGCCAGAAGCTAGCCAGATCGCGGGTAATCTGCAGGGGCCGCTGATTGGGGCCGAGCAGGTGCAAGACCAGGGAAGAACCGCTACCCGGGAGCTGCGGCCCGCGCTCGCTGCCGAAGAACTCCTGGATCTTGCCCGGGACCGAAGGCTCCTCCCCGGAATAGTCGACTCGGGCCCGGCGACCAGAAGGCAGGGTCACCCTCTCCGGTGCCTGCTGCTCCAGGCTGGCGAGCTGGCGCGGGTCGAGGCTGGCCCGGAGCCCGGGCAAGACCTCGAGACTTCGAAGCTCCTTCAGAGAACGCACTCGGCTGCCGAGCCTGGCGATCAGATCAGCGAGTTCGGAGTTACCGAACTCGGGCAAGTCCAGATCCCCGGAACGTCGTCCCAACCATGCCACTCTGTCCAGGAAGCCCCGCAAGTCCGACTCGGACTGGAGGTAAGACAGGGGATCATCGGCGATGCGTGCACGCAGCAGGGCAGCAACAGTTTCCGGCTCCGGCCGGCCCCCCGCTGACTGCGTCAAGACCAGGTCACGAAAGCGAAGCTCACGCCTAGGCAGGAGCTTCTGCCGAGAATCATCCCAGTCGACGAGCTGCAGCTCCTGCATGGCCTCCGGATGAACCTCATGCAACCACGTAGCATCGACGGGACTGGCGAGCTGGACCCGCGCCCCAGCACCGCGCCCACCTGAGTCCCGGATGAGCAAGGCGATAAACAGGTCTCCGCTCCAGTCGCTGCCAGCGGCAAGCACCAGGCCGCGCCCGCCCACCATCACCCCATCCTGCGAACCGGGCGAGCGCAGGCGAAAGAGACGGTCCGGGAAGGCCGCCAAAATGGCCTTGCCGAGATTGTCGGGGCGGCGATCCTCTCCCGCCCCAGGATCGAATTGCCCCTGCGCACGCAACACCTGCTCGAGGGCAGAGACACGTAGTTCATATTGCGCGGCGATGGAGCGCAGGGATCGCCCCCCCATGGCTTCCTGCACAGCGCCAAGCAGCTCGTCCAAGTCTACGCTGCTGCTGACGCCGCCGCCGGCACGCATGTCCCGCTCCGATACCAAGGCTGCCACGCAGGCGGCGGCTCGGGAGCATCCCAAGTGCCGTGCCTCGAGCATCATGCGAGCCAGACGAGGATGCAGCGGCAGACGCAGCATCTCCTTGCCGGTCTTGCTGAGCTTGCCATCGCGCAGAGCATGCAAGTCCTCGAGCAAACGTTCCCCTCGCTCGAGAGCGCTCAGCTCCGGAGCCTCGAACCACTTGAACTCTCGGGCAGGTCGACCGGCAAAGGCGTGCACCTGCAGGATCGCGCCGGTCAAGTCCACTCGCCTGATCTCAGGACTGCTGTGCGCCGGTCGCGCCCTCTCCTCTGCCTTGCTCCAGAGCCGGTAGCAGATGCCTGGACCGCTGCGCCCGGCCCGGCCTGCACGCTGCCTGGCGGAGGCCATGCTGATGTCCTCCATACGCAGTTGATCGAGTCCGCGCCCAGGGTCATGGCGCAGGACACGAGCCAAACCCGAATCGATGACAGCGCTCACTCCGGGAATGGTCAGGGAGCTCTCCGCCAGATTGGTAGCCAGCACGATCTTGCGCTGTTCGCCAGGGCGCAGAACGCGATCTTGCTCGTCCGGCCCCAGACTGCCGTGCAAGGGCAGCAGCGCTACCGCGCTACGCCTGGCCAAATCGGCCAAAGCGCTCTGCGCCCGCCGGATCTCGTTGATGCCGGGCAGGAAAACAAGGAGATCGCCAGGGCTCTCTCCCAGAGCTCGATCGACCTGCTTCCGCAGGGTCTCGGCGAGCTCTGTCTTCTGTGGCCGCTCCAAGTGGACGATCTCCACGGGGTGGGCTGCGCAGTCCACCTCGAGAAGAGGACAGTCCCCAAGGAAGCTTTGCAGGTTCTCAGTCTCCAGGGTGGCAGACATGACCAAGAGCCGAAGCTCGGGCCGCACGGTCTCTTGGACCTCCCGCAGCATGGCGAGAGCGAGGTCACCCTCCAGGTGACGCTCATGAAACTCATCCAGCACCACCGCGGCGACACCTTCTAGAAAGGGGTCGGCGAGAATCTTCCGCAGCAGTACTCCCTCGGTCATGAACAGGAGTCGCGTCGCCTTTCCAAAGCACTTCTGGTGCCGCACCTGAAAGCCCACTTCCTCGCCAAGCTTGCCGCCGCGTTCCCAGGACACACGGGCAGCAGCCGCCCGCGCCGCCAGGCGCCTGGGCTCGAGCACGATCACCCGGCCCCCAGCCATGGAATCGACGAGGACCGCTGGCGCTCGCGTGGTCTTCCCCGATCCAGGAGCTGCACTCAGGAGTAGACAGTTGTTCTGCTCGAGCTCGGCGACGAGTCGGGGCAGGGAGGCATCGATCGGCAGCGCCTCCCTTTTCATCTCAGCTCAGCTTACGCCGTCCCTCCAGGGCATCCGCGAGGATTGACTTGGATACTTGGGTGATGCTGCTGCCAGCAGGAATGCCACGGGCGATGCGGCTGACTGCCAGCCCACGCTCGGCCAGACGCTCGGCCAGGATTTGCGCAGTCCCCTCCCCTTCGAGGTCCGGGCTCGTCGCCAGGCAGACCTCACTGGAGCGCAGCCGGGAGAGCCGCTCAAACAGCGGACCTATGGTCAAGTCCTCAGGGCCGATTCCCTCGAGGTCGGAAACCCTGCCTTGCAAGACGTGGTAGAGCCCACGAAATCCGGACTCCTCGAACGCTGTCACATCCCTGGGATCCTCGACGACGAGCATGACCTGCTGATCTCGTCCTTCATCAGAGCAGATGCTGCATGGATCCTGCTCGTCCAGGTTGAAGCATTGACTGCAGACCTTGGTCGATTGCAGAGCAGCCTGAATTGAAGCCCGCAGCTCCTCGGCAACCTCGCCCCCCGAACGCAGCAGGAAATAGGAGAAGCGCTCGGCGGACTTCGGACCGACACCGGGAAGCCGACTGAACGCGGAGATCATCCGCTCGACACTCTTGGGTCTGCTCAAGTTGTTGCCAGCGATCTAGAAGCCCATTCCAGGCAAGTTCATGCCGCCAGTGACTTTACTCATCGCCTTGTCGCGCATTTCCTTGGCAGCGCTCATGGCCTGACGTGCAGCCACCGTCACCAGATCTTCCAGGCCTTCGACGTCATCCGGGTCGACGGCGTCCTTATCGATCTTCACTGCCTGGATCTCCTGCATGCCGTTCACGAAGATCTTGACGGCGCCGCCACCTGCTGAGCCTTCAACCACTCGCTCTGCGAGCTCGCGCTCCGTGCTCTGCATGCGCTTCTGCATCTCCTGGGCTTGCTTGAGTAAACTGCCCATATCTCCGCCGAGTCCTGCCATGATTCTCCTGTTGAGTACTGCTTAGTCTTCGAATTCCAAAATCTGTCCGTCAAATTTGTCGGCCACTCGCCGCAGAGCCTTGCCGGTGGCAGCATTGGGAGGTCGCTTGAGCTCTTCACCTGGCTTCTGCTCGACTGGCACTACAGCCTTTTTCTTGCCAGACTTCGCCCGCGTCTCTTTCGCCGCTTGCGGCGCCGCAGTCTCAGCTGCTTCCGCGGCGGCCTTCGCTTGCTTTGCCGCAGCCTTCTCCGCCGCGGTCTGCGCACAGCTCAAGACGAGCTCGATGTCCTCGCCAAAGAGCTCGCCGATCTGCCCAGCCAGAAACTGCTTGAACTCCTGCGAGTTCACACGATCCCGATGCATTTTCAGATCGCTGTGCAAGATGACCTGGAGGCGCTTCTCCTTGGGTCCTACGAACTTGCAGAGCTCGAGAGTGGCGCCCCACATCGGCTTGATCTCCTGCACCTTGGCCAGAACAGGCCCACGGGCATCCCCAGCCATGGCAGCCGGAGGGCGGGCAGGAGCCTGGGATTGCTTCTCGCTAGCAGGCAGGCTCAGGTCACCGGAGCGCATGCCTTCCACCAACTCGGCAAGCAGCGGCAGCTCGGCCGCAGATGCCATGCGGAGCAGACTGAGTTCGAGCACCAGACGCCGATCATCCAAGCGACGGATCCGCTCTCTACCGATCAGGCCAGCCTGAATCATGGCATCGAGACGGGATTCATCAGCCCCGCTGCTGAGTTCGAGGAGCTGCTCTCGCAGCTGACCACTGAAGGGGATGAGCCCAGTCTCGGGACCATCGATCTTCAACATGAGGATGGCGCGGAGGATTTGCAGCACCTCGCCAAGGGCCTCACGTTCATCCATCCCTGATTGGCAGATGCCATCGACGAATCGCAAGGCCCGCTGGGTTTCTCCGGCAAGTAAGGAAGCAACCACCGCCACGGACTCGCCAGGGCCCACCCGGTGAAAGAGACGGTGGTAGGACTCGAGGTCGAATCTCTCCGCCCCTGGCTGAACCAGCGGTAGCACCCGCTCCAAGGCGGTCTCTGCATCACGCATGCCGCCGCGCGCAGATGCGGCGATCTCTGCCAACACCTCGTCCGCAACCTCGAGGCCTTCATGCTCACAGATCATCCGCAAACGCTTGGCAATCTCGGCCTCACCCACCCGGTGGAACATGAGCACCTGGCAGCGAGAACGAATGGTCTCGGGCACCTTGTGAAGCTCAGTTGTAGCGAGCATGAAAACCACCTTCGCCGGCGGCTCTTCGAGCGTCTTCAAGAACGCGTTGAAGGCAGATCTGGTCAACATGTGGACTTCATCCAGGATGTAGACCTTGTAGCGCGAGCCCATGGAAGCGAAGCCAACTCGCTCACGCAGCTCCCGAATGTCGTCGACCAGGTTGTGCGATGCAGCATCGATCTCCACCACATCCGAATTGCTGCCTTCGAGAATGCCACTGCAAAACCGGCAGGTCCCGCAGGGATCAGGGCTCGGCCCTGCCTCGCAGTTGAGAGCTCGGGCGACAATCCTGGCCAAAGTGGTCTTGCCCACCCCCCGGCTACCGGAAAACAAGAAGGCATGGGGCACACGATCCGAGGCCAACGCACGCCGTAGTGAAGTGAGCACCGAGTCCTGACCAACGACTTCGTCGAAGTTTCTTGGTCGGAAGCGTCGGGCCAGAACCTGATAGGCCTGGGTCTTGGATTCTTCGCGCATGCTGAGGAGGCTGCTGCGGTATGCAGGAAGCCGGATCATAGCGCATGGGGAGGCATCCATCGAAGACCGGCGCCGGAAGGTGCAGACCAGCAGGTGATCCTAGCACAGCGAACAACATGCTTATGGCTGCTCCGTTCCCGGTCTGACCAGGTTCACAGCGTCCACTCGCAAGGGACCCGTTGATCTGCACCTCCTGGAGCCGCGCGGAATCTCGACTGTCCTGCCCGGCCAGGCCGCCCGTTGGCGATGAAAGAATGGCGGAGAGGGGGGGATTCGAACCCCCGGTGGGCTTTAACACCCACACTCGCTTTCCAAGCGAGCTCCTTAAGCCGCTCGGGCACCTCTCCGTAGAGGCCTGACAGATCCAGACGAGAGGCTCCGCGGCTCGGCGGAGCCCCCGACACACATTCCCGGCAGGGACGGAGCGGGGACGGGAATCCATAACCCAGGCTCCTCCCTACTGCAATGCGTTTCCCCCATCTTGGCGCCGCAGTTAACTGCGGCGCCAAGAGGAAGAATGGCGGAGAGGGGGGGATTCGAACCCCCGGTAGAGTTGCCCCTACTCTGGTTTTCGAGACCAGCCCGTTCAGCCGCTCCGGCACCTCTCCGCGAGGGCTCAGTGGGCTGCGGATTCTCCTGGATCGGGGAGCGTTTTCAACGCAGACGACGGAAGAACTCGCGGAGAAGCTCGGCACTCTCTTCCGCCATCAGCCCTTCGCTGACCTCGCAGCGGTGATTCAGCCGAGTATCCAGAGGCAGCTGGGCCAATGAGGCACAGGCCCCAAATTTGGGATCTCGGGCCGCAAAGACGATGCGCTGAATCCGAGAATGCAGAATAGCCCCCGTACACATGAAGCAGGGCTCCAGGCTGCAATACAGGACGGCACCGGGAAGGCGTGCGTCTTTGGTGGAGCGAAAGGCCGCGTGCAGGGCGACCATTTCCGCATGCTCGAGAGGATTGGCATGCTCCACACAGGCATTTGCCCCCTCGCCAACTATCTTTCCCTCGAGACAAATAATCGCAGCAACAGGCACCTCGCCACGCTCCCCGGCCTCCCGCGCGAGCTCGAGGCAGCGTTGCATGGCTAGCTCGTCTTCCTTGCTTGTCGGCGACATGTTGCTGTTCTATCATCCTAGCTTTTCAGGGCGAATCAGCGACGGTGAGCAAGCGCGATCTTCTTTCCGCATCCGATCTGGGCCGAGAAGAACTCGAGAACATCCTCGAGCTCACCGAGCAAATGCGCGGCAAGCGCAATACGAAAGTGCTCGATGGCCGCACCATCGGATTACTCTTCTTCAACCGCAGCCTGCGAACTCGTGTCTCCTTCGAGGTCGCCACGGTCCAGCTTGGCGGGCACTGCATCAACATCTTCGCCGACAAGGAGATCTATGACATGGAACCTGAAGATCAGGTGGTCATGGATGGCAAGGCGGAAGAGCACGTCAAGGACGCGGCGCATACCCTGTCCCGGTACGTGGATGCGCTGGGCATTCGCCAACTGAGGCGAACCGAATCCTGGGAAATGGATCGGCACGAACTTCTTCTGCATAGCTATGCGGAACACGCCAACATTCCGATCATCAACTTGGAATCCACCCTGGAGCATCCCTGCCAGGCGGTCGCCGACATGGTGACTATGAAGCGGAATCTCCTCAACCTGAAGGGACGTAAGTTCACCCTCGCCTGGTCCGACAACCCCAAGCCCAAGAACATGGGCCCCTGCCACTCGGTGCTCACCTTGGCGGCGACCCTGGGCATGGATGTCACCATCGCCCACCCCCTCGGCTTCGAGCTCGACGAGGAGATCATGACCACCGTCAATGCACGCAGCGAAGACAGCGGTGGCAGTCTGCGCGTGGTCAACGACCTTGCGGAGGGAGCGCGTGGCACCGATGTGCTCTACAGCCGCTCCTGGGGGGCGGTCAAGTACTGGAACGATCCGGAGCGTGAGGCCATGGTGAAGCGGTCACTGAAGTCATGGCTCATCGACAAGGAAACGATGGACCTGACCAACAACGCTCTGTTCATGCATCCACTGCCCCTGCGTCGCAACGTGGCAGCATCGGACGAGGTTGTCGACTCACCACGATCGGTGATCTACGACCAGGCAGAAAACAGAGTGCACGCGCAAAAGGCGATCCTGGCACACCTGATGGGCTGAGACGACTGACCGGCAAGCATGACGAACTTCGTCCACCTACGCAGCCACAGCCACTACAGCCTACTCAGCGCTCCAGCCCGAATCCCGGGTCTCATCGCCGCCGCCGTCGCCGATGAGCAGCCCGCGCTGGCACTCACGGACAATGGCAATCTATTTGGGGCCATCGAGTTCTACAAGGGATGCGCTGCTGCAGGCATCAAGCCGATTCTAGGCATGGTGGCCTTTTGCGCCGCAGAGAGCCGCAAGGTGGCGAGCGGCCCTGCCAACCCCACCCACCAGCTGACCCTGCTCGCTAGCTCGAACCCGGGCTTCGAAAACCTGAAGCGGCTCTCCAGCCTCGGCCACCTCGAGGGTTTTCACTATCGCCCGCGAATCGACCGCGAGGCTCTCGCCGAACACAGCGAAGGACTCATCGTGCTCTCCGGCGACAGTAGCGGCGAGATCGCCAGGCTCTTGCAGGCGGACGACGTGCCGGCCGCCGCTCGCTGTGCCAGCGAGCTGCAGGAAATCTGCGGCAAGGAGAACTTCTATCTCGAACTTCTAGAGACCGGGATCGAAGCGCAGAAGCAAATCAACCCGCTCCTGATCGAGCTCCACAAGCGCCTGAACATTCCGATAGTGGCCACCAATGACGTCCACTATCTGCAGCAGGAGGACTGGGTCGCGCAGGACATCATGACCTGCATTCGCAGCGGCAAGAATGTCAGCGACGAGAACCGACTGCGCTTGCCCTCACGCGACCTCTACTTCAAGACTGCAGCCGAGATGCGGGAGCTCTTCGCCGATGTCCCGCAGGCGCTAGCAAGCACAGTCGAAATCGCTGAACGTTGCGAGGTGGAGATCGACTTCAAGACCTACCACCTGCCGGTTTTCGAAACAGGAGATGAAGAGGATCCAGAGGATCTCTTCGTCCGGCTCTGCTATGAAGGGACCGAGCAGCGCTACGGCGAAATCACTACGACCATCAAGGAGCGTCTCGACTACGAGATCACGGTCATTCGTGAACAGGGATTCGCCAGCTACTTCCTGATCACCGCGGACTTCATCAATTTCGCCCGGGATCAGGGCATTCCCGTTGGACCGGGCCGTGGCTCGGCAGCCGGATCGATCGTGGCCTATGCGCTGCGGATCACCGACATCGACCCTCTCCGCTACAACCTGATCTTTGAACGCTTCCTGAATGCCTCTCGCATCAGCATGCCGGACATCGACATCGACTTCTGCGGCAATCGCCGCGACGAAGTCATCGACTATGTGCGGAACAAGTATGGCGAGGACTGTGTCTCCCAGATCATCACCTTTGGCACCATGGCCAGCCGCGGGGTTCTGCGCGATGTAGGGCGCGTGCTAGAGGTCCCCCTCCAAGAGGTCGACCGCATCGCCAAGAAGGTCCCGCAGGGGCCCGGCGCCTCCCTGGCGGATGCCCTCGAGACAGACAAGGAACTTCAGGCCATTCGCGAGGAGTCAGCCAGCAGCCGCCGGCTCTTTGAGATGGGCGTGAAGCTCGAAGGAGTGGTGCGCCACTCCTCGATCCACGCCGCCGGAGTGGTGGTCGCTGACCGTCCACTGTTCGACTACGTGCCCCTGTGCAAGAGCGGCGAGGACATCATCACCCAATGGCAGATGACGGATCTCGAAGAAGTGGGCCTTCTAAAGGTCGACTTCCTCGGACTAAAGACCCTGACCATTCTGCAGGAGGCTTGCCGTCTCATCCTCGAGATTCACGATGTGAAAATCGACATCGATAATCTCCCACTCGTCGATAACGCGACCTACGAACTCATGAGCCGAGGCGACACCCTCGGCGTCTTCCAGCTGGAGTCGAGCGGCATGCGCGACTTGCTCAGTCGCCTGAAGCCCGACAAGTTCGAGGAAATCATCGCAGTCTTGGCTCTCTATCGTCCTGGGCCTCTGGGCTCTGGGATGGCAGACATGTTCGTGCGACGCAAGCACGGCGAAGAAGAGATCGCCTTCCCCCATGAGAGCCTGAAGGAGATCCTCGAAGAGACCTACGGAGTCATTGTCTATCAGGAGCAAGTCATGCGTATCGCCAACGTTCTCGCTGGCTTCAGCATGAACGAGGCAGACTCTCTCAGAAAGGCGATGGGTAAGAAGAAGCCAGAGGTCATGGCCAAGTTCAAGGAGCAGTTCGTGGACGGGGCGGTCAGCAGCGGCCACAACCGCAACTCATCGCGAGAGCTATTCGAGACCATCGAGTACTTCGCCGGCTACGGCTTCAACAAGTCCCACTCCGCAGCCTACGCCCTTATTACCTATCAGACGGCCTGGCTAAAGGCGCACTATCCACTCGAGTTCATTGCCGCCAACATGACAGTTGAAAGCGGCAACTCCGACAAGCTGAAGGAGTTTATCGACGAACTCCGTCGCAAAGAGATTCCGATCCTCCCCCCCGACGTCAACAACAGTCAGGCCTACTTCAATGTGGAGGACAAGGCACTTCGCTACGGGCTCGGTGCAATCAAAGGCGTTGGCTCCAAGGTCGCTGAGCTCATACCGGAACGCCGTCAAGAGAAGCAGAACTTCCGAGGTCTCGAAGACCTCTGCGAAACTGTCGATCAAACCCTGCTCAACAAGACAGCTCTCGAGGCGCTGATCTGCGCCGGAGCACTCGACAACATCGAAGGCTCTCGCAAGGCCGCCGTAGCCGGCATCGAACCAGCCTTGCGCAGCTCGGCAATGGCAAGAGAAGATCGCCGCAAGGGTCAGGGAAGCCTCTTCGCAATGATGCCCGAAGCAGGGCCGAACAAGGAAGCCGACAGCCAGAACGGACGCGACGCAGAGGACTGGGGAGAACTCGAGCGGCTGAGCATGGAAAAGCAGGCCCTGGGCTTCTATCTCTCCGGGCACCCCTTCCATCGCCGAGGTGCTTTTCTGGCCCGCATTGCCGGCCAAGATTCACGGGATCTCCAGGACCTCGAGGAGGGAGACGAGATCCGTATCGCGGGCATGATCAGCGCCGTGCGCCCCATAACGGTCCGCAAGGGGCGTAACGCGGGCAAGAAGATGGCCCGCTTCCAGTTGGAGGACTTACACGGAACGGTCGCAGCCACTGTCTTTACTCGCGCCTATGAGGAGATGCGCGAGCAGTTGGTCGATGACGCCATCGTGATCATTCGTGGCAGACTTGATAGCTCTGGCGAAGAGGCCGCCATGCTCGTCGACGAAGTCAAGTCCGGCGAACACGTGGTCGCCTCCGAGGTACATGGACTCGTCCTGAAAATCGAAGCGAACAAGTTCGACGAGCACATGCTGGAGGCCATCAAAACCAGCACCGAAAAGCACCGCGGCGATCATCGCCTGCTCTTTGAGATGGCAGAAGACGATGCCACTTACCGCGTACGCGCCGGCAGCCAGTACAACGTCGCACTTAGCGACGATCTACTGGAAGAACTGATGGGCTTGGTCGGGCAGGAGAATCTCTCCTTTACCCGACGCTAGTCTTCCATCCCAAGCTGCCGCTCGAGGACCTTGTTGTCGACAAGTTCGAGGATGGCCTTGGGGGCGCCATCACCGATGCGGTAGCCGGACAAACGCACGACACGCGTGTAGCCACCCTGCCGATTGGCGTAGCGCGGACCCAGCTCATCAAAGAGCTTGCGGGCGGCATCCTTGTCATTGAGGTAGGAGATAGCCCGTCGGAAACGCGGCAGGCTCTTCTCCTTACCCAAGGTGATCATCTTCTCCACGTTGCGACGCAGTGACTTGGCCTTGGCCAGGGTGGTCACGACCCGCTCGGACTTGATCACGGAGCAAACAAAGTTGCGCTCCATGGCCATCCGATGGCTCGGGCTCCGGTTCAGGCTCTTTCCAAGTACTCTGTGTCTCATCGTGGCACCAGTCGCAGTCTAGCGTGGCTAAGGCGTGTCGTTGGGTCTCTCAGTTCGGCACGGACTCGTCCACGCTCATTCCGAGCGTGAGTCCAAGGGCCGAAATCTTGTTCTTGACCTCCTTGAGGGAGGTCTTGCCGAAGTTGCGCACCTTGAGGATCTCAGGCTCTGCAAAACGGACCAACTCGCGAAGAGTCGTGATGTTCTCCGAATCGAGGCAGTTCTTTGCCCGGACCGAGAGATCCAGGATATCCACCGACTTGGAGAGGAGATCTTCGAGTTCACGCTTCTTGGCCGACTCGTCACCCTCAGGCGCCAATCCACCGCCCTCGACGGCAAGGTCTTCCTTCAGCTCGAAGTACTGAACGAAGGGGTTGAGGTGCTTGCGATAGATCTTGCTGGCCTCAACCAGGGCCATCTCAGGGCTGACAGTCGCATCGGTCCAGATCTCGAGCACCAGGCGGTCATAGTTGGTGAACTTGCCGACCCGGGTGTTCTCGATGGCGTACTTGACGCGATAGACAGGGGAGAAGATCGAATCACAGGGGATCGTCCCAACTTCCATGTCATCGGCAACGTTGTCTTCGGCGACCACGTAACCGCGCCCCTTCTTGACCTGGATCTCGGCACAGAAGCGAACATCATCGGTGAGCGTGCAGATCTTGAGATCCGGGTTCACTACTTCGACGTTCTGATCGGCCTCAATCATGCCAGCCGTGACGTCACCCTTCTGATTGACATCGAGGCGGATCGTGGTCGGAGCATCGCTATGCATGCGCACGCGCAGCTTCTTGATGTTGAGGATGATGCGCGTGACATCTTCGTAGACACCAGGGATGGTCGAATACTCATGGACCACTCCTTCGATGTTGACCGAAGTCACCGCGGTGCCCTCGATTGACGAGAGCAGAACACGTCGCAGACCGTTGCCAATCGTGGTTCCAAAACCACGTTCGAAGGGCTCGACAGTGAACTTGCCGTAGGAATCGCTTGCCGTGTCCTCGTCCATCCGGACTTGAGAAGGCAACTCGAAATTACGCCAGCGAATACGCATACAATTTTCTCCTCACCCGACGATCGGTCGGGTGAATCGGTTAGTCACAGATCATCGCGAACAAAGCTCAACGATCAGGTGCTCGTTGATCGGATGTGGAACATCCTCGCGCTTGGGCAGAGAGTTGACCTTGCCCTTGAGGTCACCAGGAACGGGCTCCAACCAGGCTGGAACCGCCTGGCCCTTGTTGATCTCGACCGCTTCACCGGCCTTCTTCTTGATCTTGTCTTTGCCGTGAATCTCGATCAAGTCACCTGACTGAACGAGATAGCTCGGAATGTCCATGCGCCGGCCGTTCACACGGATGTGACCGTGTGCGATCGACTGGCGGGCATCAAAGCGTGACAGAGTGAGACCGAGGTTGAGAACTACGTTATCCAAGCGCCGCTCCAGCAGAACGAGGAGGTTCTCACCCGTGTTGCCCTTCTGCCGCACAGCGGTCTGGAAGTAGCGCTGGAATTGACGCTCGAGAACACCATAGATCCGCTTGGCCTTCTGCTTCTCGCGCAATTGAACGCAATAGTCAGTGGTCTTGCGCATGCGTCGAACATGCGGCCCGGGTGGATAGTCACGCCGGTTGATCCCACACTTTTCAGAGAAGCAGCGCTGACCCTTCAGGAAGAGCTTCATGCCTTCCCGCCTACAGAGCTTGCAAACTTTTCCTGCAATCCTAGCCATCAGACTCTTCGCTTCTTCCTGGGCCTGCAGCCGTTATGAGGGAGGGGAGTAATGTCCTCGATCGACTTGATCTCGATACCACCCCCACCGAGGGAGCGGATCGCGGATTCACGGCCCGAACCCGGGCCCTTTACCTTCACTTGCAGCTCGTGAACACCCATCTTGCGGATCTTGTCCGCAACCTTCTGTCCAGCCTTGGTGGCGGCAAAAGGGGTGCTCTTACGACTGCCTTTGAAGCCAATCGATCCAGCAGAGTCCCAGGCGATGACCTGGCCACTCGTATCTGTCACGGTGATGTGAGTGTTGTTGAAGGATGCTTTGACGTAGGCGATCGCTCGCCCCACGTTCTTCCGCATCCTCTTCTTTCTGGCTTCGGCCATTGCTGATTACTTCCTCAGGATCTTCTTGTTGGCCACAGTCTTGCGCGGCCCCTTACGGCTACGCGCGTTGCAGCGAGTCCGCTGCCCGCGCACCGGCAGACCACGGCGATGCCGCAGTCCACGGTAGCAGGATATGTCCTTGAGCCGGTTCAGGTTGCTGAGAACCTGGCGGCGGAGCGTGCCTTCCACGGTGTAGTTGGCATCGATGTGGCTGGCCAGACGCGCAACCTCCTCATCAGAGAGGTCCTTGGCGCGAACATCTCCGCGCATGGACAGCTCTTTGAGCAGCTTCCTGGCTGTGGTCGGACCGATTCCAAACAGGTAGGTAATGGCGACTTCGAGTCGCTTTTCATTGGGAATGTCTACACCGAGTACTCGTGGCATATCTGCTCCTCAGCGTCCTTGACGCTGCTTGTGGCGGGGATTGGCCTTACAAATGACACGCACTACGCCTCGGCGTCGCACCACTCGGCAACTCTCACACATTCTTCTAACGCTGGATCTGACCTTCATGCCTAGGTCCTCTTCTGCTCACTGGGGAGTGTTTCTGGGGACATGCCGTCCGGGAATACGATGCAACCCTGATCTCGCTCGGAGTTGGTGATCTGCACAGGAACCCGGTCGCCGCTTCGGATGCGCGGCGCCTCCGAGAGGAGCATGCCCCCGAGTTGTACCCTGGCCTCCCGCCCGTCCGCCAGCTGCACTCGGAATCCCTTGTCTGCGAGCACCTCGATGACGAGGCCCTCCTCGACCAGTAGATCTGGGCGCGGCTCCATGCAGGATTCGGTCTGGCCCTCGAAGAGGCTCATCGGAGCTCCCGGTTGAGAACCATAAGTAGCTCTTCGTAAACGAGTTCTGGCTTACGATCCGCGTCGACCTCGACCAGAAGGCCCTGGGCTCGGTAGTGATCGAGAAGGGGTTCCGTCTGCGCCAGGTAGACCTTCAGCCTTTCGCTCACCGCTTCAGGACGATCGTCCTTGCGCTGCTGCAGGCTGCCTTTGCAGTCGTCACAGACCCCGGCTTCGCGAGGGGCCTTGGACTGGCTGTTCCAGATTGCACCGCAGCCTGAACAGGTCCAACGACCGGAGAGTCGCTTGACCAAAACGTCTTGGGGGACTGGGAAGTAGACCACATGGCTGAGCCCGCTCTGCTTGCCCTGCAAGCAGGAACTGAGCGCTTCTGCCTGCGCCACCGTGCGAGGGAAACCATCGAGAACCCAAGAACTGCGGGCATCGGGCTGCTCCAAGCGCTGCTCCACCATGGAGATGATGAGCTCATCAGGAACGAGCTGTCCAGCTTCCATGAAGCCTGCTGCCTGCTTGCCAAGGGCGCTGCCGTCGGCAATGTGCTGCCTCAGCATGTCGCCAGTAGAAATGTGCAGCACCTTCTTTTCGCCGACCAGCTGCGCCGCTTGGGTTCCCTTGCCCGCACCCGGGGCACCGAGGAAGACCGCACGAAACTGGGTAAGGACGTCACTGCTCATCGCTTCCTACCCCAGCCAGTGGAGGCACCACCACCGGTGCTATCACGCATGAAGCCTTCGTAGTTGCGCATGACCAGGAGAGCGTTGACCTTCTCGACCAGGTCCAAGGCCACACCCACAACAATCAGGATGGATGTGCCGCTCATGAAGTAGAGCAGAGTCTGATCCAGACCCTGGAAGCTACCGGTGATGAAGGTTGGGAAGACTGCGACAATGGCCAGAAAAGTGGCACCAGCCAAGGTGATGCGCACCATCGTGCTCTCGAGGTAACCGGCGGTGTTCTTCCCCGGACGGATACCAGGAATAAAGGAACCACCCTCCTTCAAGTTGTCCGCCATCTCGCTCGGCTGGAACATCATCGATGTCCAGAAGAAGGAGAAGAAGTAGATCAAGCCCGCATACAGGGTGATGTACCAAAAACCCTGCGCTGTGGCGAAGTCGGCAAGGAAGCCCCAGCCCAACATCTCTCCGAAGATCGGTGGGATGATCAGCAATGCAGAGGCAAAGATGATGGGCATCACGCCAGCGTGATTGACCTTCAGGGGCAGGAAGTGCCGCTGGCCACCGTAAACCCGACGACCACGGGTGTGCTTCGCCTGCTGGATGGGGATTCTGCGCTGCGCCTTGGTCATGTGCACCACGGCCACCACCGCCATCGCCCATGCACCCAGGAAGAGCAGCAGGGTCTGCCAGGCTTCGACACCGGAACCCTCACTGGCCGCAAAGAGCGGATAGAAGGCCGGTGGTAGGTTGGCCACGATCCCCGCCATGATGATCATGGAGATGCCGTTGCCGACGCCGTGTTCGGTGATCTGCTCACCAAGCCACATGATGAACAGGGTTCCTGCCGTCAGGCAGATCACCACGAGAATCATGTAGAGCAGGGCGTAGTTGGCCATGCCGGCATGCAGCATGCGGGCGTCGCCACTCATTAGGGTACCCCAAAACACGATCATCGACTGCACGAGGCAGATCGGCACCGTCGCAAATCGAGTGTATCGATTGATCTTGCGCTGACCGGAGGGGCCTTCTTTGGCGATCTTCTCGAGCGAAGGAACCACCTTCGACAGGAGGGAGAAGATGATGCTGGACGAAATGTACGGCATCACGCCAAGCGAGAAGAGAGAAGCGCTCTGCAGGTTGCCACCCGTCAGAACGTTCATGATGTTGATGATCTTGCCGAAACCTTCCGCGTTGCCCACCGCTGGGGCCAGGAACTCATCCAGATTCACTCCGGGCAGAGGAATGAAGAACCCCACCCGATAGCAGAACAGGAGCCCCAAGGTGATCATGATCTTGGTCCTGATCTCCTTGATGCGGAACAGATTGGTTACGGAGAGAGTCATCCTTGTGCTTGGAAGCTAGATACTGGCGAATCCTGTCTGATGAATTCCGTCCTCGATCAAACTCATTGATCACAGACCCAACGAGCGCAGGGGCGTTAGCTAGTCCTTCTGCTCCTCCGGAGAAGAATCTTTGGCAGAGTCGTCTGAGCTCGCCGCCTTCGGGCTGACGGCCTTCGGGCTAGAGGCCTGGGCTGCCGGATCCTTGGTTTCGTTGGCCGACTTCTTGACGAACTTGGGTCGATGGACCTTGCGCGGAATAACCTCGACGCTGCCACCGGCAGCTTCGATCTTCTCCTTGGCAGACTTGGATATGGCGTCGACGCGAAGCTTTAGCTTCACCTTGATCTCGCCATTACCAAGCACCTTGAAGAGGTCGGTGTGCTTTTCCTTCGAGACCAGCCCCTTCTCGAGAACCGAGCTCAGACTGACCTCCGCACCGTCTTCAAACTGGGCGAGATCGCCGACATTGATGATGGTGTAGTTGGTGGTGAAGTTCTTGTTATTGAACCCACGCTTTGGCAGACGGCGGAACAGAGGCATTTGACCGCCTTCCCAACCGTTGCGCATGGACCAACCGGAGCGCGACTTGGCGCCCTTGTGACCGCGACCGGCTGTCTTGCCGTTGCCGGAGCCGGGACCGCGTCCGATACGCTTGCGGGTCTTGCCCTTAAGGCCGATTGCTTTGGCTTCCTCGAGGTTCATTCGACACTCACTCCCCGCAACTTCTCGATTTCCTTCCGGTCGCGCAACTGAGCCAATGCGGCCATGGTCGCCTTGACCACGTTCAGAGCATTGGTTGATCCATAAACCTTGGTGAGGATGTCGCTGATGCCGGCAAGCTCAACCACCTTGCGAACAGACTTGCCAGCAATCACCCCAGTTCCGGGGGACGCCGGAATCAAGCGCACACGCGAGGAGCAGTAGACCCCTTCGACCATGTGCGGGATGGTGCTGTCCTGACGCTTGACGCGCATGAGGCGCTTGCGACCGTCCTTCACCGACTTTTCGACGGCGCTAGGCACTTCCTTGGCCTTGCCGTAGCCGATGCCGACCAGACCGTTGCCATTGCCAACCACAGCCAGAGAGCTGAAGGAAAACCTTCGGCCACCCTTGACCACAGCTGCCGAACGATTGATCGCGATCACATCGTCCCGCACGTCGGTTTGCAGAGCTTCGTCGATCGGAATGCAGGGATAGTCTGGCTTTACCATGTTTTAGAACTCCAATCCCCCTTCGCGAGCAGCATCGGCGAGCGCCTTGATGCGACCGTGATACTTGAAGGGGCCGCGATCCAGAACGACCTTGGTCAATCCCGAATCCTTGGCCTTGGCGGCTATCGCCGCTCCGATCTTGCCGGCAACCTCGGTCTTCTTCAGACCCTTGAGGCCGTCACGTAGGTCCTTGTCTTTGCTCGAAGCCGAGGCCAGCGTCTTGCCGCTCTCGTCATCGATGATCTGACAGTAGATGTTGCTCAGGCTGCGATAGACAGAGAGTCTCGGCCGATCGCTGCTAACGCGAATCCGCCGGCGCGTACGCATGGCGTTGCGCCTTCTCGTCTGCATCCGTTTCTTTGCTTCCTTGGCCATCGCTGGTCTATTCCTTATGCGGAGCCAAAGGCCTTACCAGCCTTGCGCTTGATTGTCTCGAAGTCGTACTTGATGCCCTTGCCCTTGTAGGGCTCGGGCGGACGCAGCTTGCGGATCTTTGCGGCGATCTCGCCGACCTGCTGCTTGTCGCAGCCTGTGATCACGATGCTGGTCTGGGTGGGTACCTTGATATCTACGGTGGTCGGCACATCAATGCTGACCGAGTGTGAGAAGCCCAGATTGAGAACCACCTTCTGACCCTCGAGCTTGGCCGTGTAGCCAACACCATTGATCTCGAGCTTGCGCTCGAAGCCTTGGCCAACGCCAGTGATCATGTTCTGCAGGAGAGCCCTGGTCATGCCATGAAAGGCGCGTGCATTGCTGTCGCGGCTCGGACGGTTGTTCGTCACCTTGACCGTCTTGTCTTCGATGGTGACGTCGATTTCCGGACGCAGAGTCAGCTTGAGCTCACCCTTGGGGCCCTTTGCCTTGATCTCCCGACCGGAGGCGGTCAGGCTCACTGCCGAAGGCAATTCAATGGGCTGTTGTCCAATGCGTGACATGTCTCTATTCCTGAATCCTTGAAGCTATCGCTCTCTCCGAATGGTCCGCGGGCTAGCCGGCGCTACTCAACTATGCAGAGCACCTCGCCGCCGACCTTCTTTTCGCGGCACTCCCGATCTGAAAGCACCCCTTGATTGGTGGAGACCACCGCAATTCCGAGTCCGCCGCGCACCCTTGGGATCTCTTGGACCCCGCGGAAGCGCCGGCAACCCGGCTTGCTGAAGCGCCGCAGAGCAGAGACCACCATCTCACCATCCGGGCCGTACTTGAGTGTCACGTTGATGATGCTGCGAGGTCCATCGGAGTGGATCTCGTAGGCCTCGATGTAGCCTTCCCGCTTCAATACATCCAGAACGCGCACCTTGAGCGCGGATCCAGGCAGGGTGAAGGAGCTGGCGTTGATGCGCAAGGCATTGCGCATTCGAGTCAACATGTCTGCAATCGGGTCGGTCATCATGGCGTCACCAGGAAGCCTTGCGCACGCCAGGGATTTCCCCGCGCAACGCCAAAGAGCGGAAGCAGCAGCGGCAGATACCGAACTTGCGGTAGTAGGCACGCGGACGACCGCAGAGCTGGCAGCGGTTGTACTGCCGAGTCGGATACTTGGGCTTTCTAGCAGCCTTCGCGATCAAGCACTTCTTGGCCATGGCTATCGAGTCTCGGGCTACTTCTTGAATGGAAACCCGATCTTCTCAAGGAGGCTGAAGCCTTCCTCGTCAGTCCGGGCAGTGGTTACAAATGTGACGTGCATTCCCTGGGTGAACTCGATCTTGTCGAGGTTGACTTCGGGGAAAATGCTCTGCTCCGAGAGGCCAAGACTGTAGTTGCCCTGGCCATCAAGCTTCTTTGGGAAGCCTCGAAAGTCACGAATACGGGGGATGGCGACACTGATGAGGCGATCGACGAATTCCCACATGCGGGCACCGCGCAGCGTCACTGCAACACCAACCGGGTTGCCTTCACGGAGCTTGAATCCAGCGATGGAGTTGCGAGCCACACGCACGGAAGGCCGCTGACCGGTGATGGTCGACAGTTCACGCAGGGCGTGTTCGATGCGAGACTTGTTCTCGACAGCCTTGCCCACACCCATGTTGACCACCACCTTGGTGAGGCCGGGGATCTGGAGCGGATTCTTGAACGCGAACTGGCTCTGCAATGCAGGCGCCACCTCTTCGCGATACTTCTTGAGCATTCGCGGGAGAGTCTTCGGTTCTTCTTTCGTTGCGCTGGCCACTTTGTCGTCTCCTGGGAGATCTGTCGGTTACACGATCCGCCTAATCAATCAAACTCAGTTCCACAGGGCACGCCTACACGCACCCTCTTGCCATCGACGACCTTGCTGCGAGTGCGAACACCCTTGCCGGCCTTCTCGCTAAAGAGGAGGACCTTGCTAGCATCGATAGGGAATTCCTTCTGCACGCGACCACCTTGGGGGTTCTGCTGGGAACGCTTGAGATGCTTCCAACGCACGTTCGCCCCGGCCACGATGACTCTGCCGTCTTCGATGTCGACACGAAGCACTTCGCGCGCTTCCTTCGACTTGTCGGCACCGGCAATAACGACGACCTTGTCGCCCTTCTTCACGTGAAGACCAGCCATCAGATCACCTCCTCAGCGAGGGAAACTATCTTCATGAAGTTGCGCTCGCGAAGCTCGCGAGCAACTGCACCGAAGATGCGAGTGCCTCGGGGATTGTTGTCCTTGTCGATGAGAACAAGGGCGTTCTTGTCAAAGCGCACATAGCTGCCGTCATCGCGCCGCACACTCTTGGCGGTGCGGACAACTACTGCACGGACAACTTCACCAGACTTGACTTCACCGTTGGGCAGGGACTTCTTGACCGCAGCCACGATGACGTCACCCAGGGAGGCATACCGCCGCCGGGAGCCGCCGAGCACCTTGATGCACTGGGCTTGCTTGGCCCCGGTGTTGTCGGCCACATCCAGAATCGTCTGCTCCTGAATCATTGCTCTGTTACTCGCTAGGCGGTCGGGCCTGTTGCCTTGGCGATTACGCGCAGTAGGCGGAAACGCTTCAGCTTGGACATGGGCCTGGTTTCAGCAATCTCAACGCGATCGCCAATCTTGGCCTCGTTGTTTTCGTCATGTGCGTGCAGCTTGGTGCTGCGGCGCATGTATTTCTCATACAGCGGATGCTTGACGCGACGCTCGACCATCACAGTGATGCTCTTGTTCATCTTGTCGGAGGTCACCATGCCGGTCTGTGTCTTACGCCGTCCACGGGTCTTGCTCGTCTTGGGAGCACCCTTCTGATCGGCAACGCTCTTCTCGGTTCCTGTCTCGCTCATTTCTGACCGTCCTTATCACTTGCAGGGGCACCCGCTTCGACATCAACGCCTTCGGCTGCCATATCCCGTTCGCGAAGGATCGTATTGACGCGCGCAATGCTGCGACGCAAATCCCTGAACCGAGAACTGTTCGAAATCTCTTCTGAGGCGCCACGGAACTTGAGCTCGAAGAGCTCCTTACGCATGCCCTGCATGTCGAGCTTGAGCTCGCGCGAATCCTTGCCTCGCATCTCGGCAATCTTCATTAGAGATGCCTCCGACTGATCATGCGGACTTTCACGGGCATCTTGTGCGCAACCCGGTTGAAGGCGCGCTTGGCGATCTCCTCCGTGACTCCGCCGATCTCGTAGAGAACGGTTCCCGGCTTGATGACCGCTGTCCAGAAGTCAATGTCACCCTTGCCCTTGCCCTGACGGGTTTCGGCGGGCATGGAAGAGACTGACTTGTGCGGGAAGATGCGAATCCAAATCTTCGCTTCGGGGGCGCCACGAGTGCAGGCAATACGACCCGCTTCGATAGTCCGCGCAGGGAGCCAGCCTGGCTCGATAGCCTGCAGTCCAAAGTCACCAAAGGCGACCGTGTTCCCGCGTGCGGCTACGCCGCGGATTCGTCCCCGCTGCTGCTTGCGCCACTTCACTCGCTTCGGCATCAACATGATCGGATCTCCTTATGCCCCCACTCGCTCGGTGGTGGCTTGCGTGCCCATCGGCAACAGTCCACGGGTCAGTTGGCCCGGCCCATGCTCGCCCTTGAAGATCCACACCTTCACGCCGATGGTGCCGAAGGTAGTACGCACCGTGTAATCGCTGTAGTCGAGCTTCGCCCGCAAGGTCGTGCAGGGGATACGCCCGCGACGCACTTCGCCAACTCGCGCCATCTCCGCGCCATTGAGCCGGCCTGCCACCTTGATTTTGACACCGAGGGCGCCGGCTGACATGGTCAGCTCGCCAACCTTCTTCAGCACCCGACGGTAGTTCATGCGCTTGGCGAGCTGCTCCGCAACCGAAACAGCAACCAGCATGGACTCCAATTCCGGGCGATGAACCTCAACGATCTTCATGCGCACCGGAGTGCCAGTGATGCGCTCCAGCTCTTCGCGAAACTTGTCGACCTTGGCACCCTTCTTACCGATGAGGATGCCCGGCCGCGCCGTGTGAACGAAGACCGTGACCAGATCGCCCGCTCGCTCGATCTCCACCTTGGGGATCGCTGCGAAGGCCCACTGCTCGCGGATGTACTTGCGAATCTTGAAGTCCTGAATCAAGAACTTGGAGAAGTCCTTGCGGCTCGCATACCAACGCGAGCGCCACTGCTCGGTGATTGCGATCCTGAATCCTATCGGGTGTGTCTTATGAGCCATGGATAATAGCCTGCTAGTTACCTGCCCCCTGGGCATCGGGATCGGCGACCTGCACATGCAGGTGGCAGGTGCGGCGGCGGAAGGGCATGGCCCTTCCCATGGGCCCGGGACGGAAACGCATCCGACCAAGCAACAGTGGTCCGCCATTGACATAAGCCTGAGCGACGACCAGGCGGCCGGCCTTCACCTCAGGGTTCTGCAATGCGTTTGCGACTGCCGAGGCCAGCACCTTTTCGATGTCGCGGGCAGCGCGATGATTGTCGTTATGCAGTTGGTCGAGAGCCTGGCTGGCAGTCAACCCACGAATCTTGTCCATCACCAGCTGAGCCTTACGCGGCGCCATGCGCGCATACCGATGACTTGCTTTGAATTGAACAGCCATGCTTCTCAGCCCTTCTTGGTGTGACCGCGGAAGGTGCGGGTAGGCGAGAATTCGCCGAGCTTGTGCCCGACCATGTCCTCGGTAACGAAGACCTTCAGATGGGTGCGACCGTTGTGCACCATGAAAGTGTGGCCAACGAACTCGGGAGCTACCGTGCAGGCTCTCGCCCAGGTAGTCATCGGGTTGCGGGTGTTCGCCGAATTCTGCTTCTCGACCTTGCCGAGTAGCTTGGCGTCAATGTAGGGGCCCTTCTTGATACTTCTGGTCATGGCCTCTTACTTTCCTCCAGTGTGCTTGCCGCGCTTGCGCCGGCGCAGGATGAATTTGCTCGAGGCGGACTTCCTACGGCGAGTCTTGCCGCCCTTGGCGGGCTTGCCCCAGGGAGATACCGGGTGACGACCACCGCCGGTCCGGCCTTCGCCACCACCCATGGGGTGCGCGACCGGGTTCATGGAGGTGCCGCGGTTATGCGGGCGACGCCCCTTGTGACGGCTGCGACCAGCCTTACCCCAGCGGACATTCTGGTAGTCCAGGTTGCCGACCTGGCCGATGGTTGCCCGACAGCGCACATGCACCTTGCGGGATTCACCGGAGGGCATGACCAAGACTGCGTAGTCCCCATCTCTGGCGAGCAGCTGGCAACCCATGCCGGCCGCACGGGCGAATTGCCCGCCGCGTCCAGGCTGAAGCTCTACGTTGTGAACCTGAATGCCGAGGGGCATGCTCGCCAAAGGCATGGCATTGCCGATCTCGGGCTCGACGCGCTCACCGGACATGACCGTAGCGCCAACCGCCAGACCACGCGGGGCCAGAATGTAGCGCTTCTCCCCGTCCGCGTAGTGCAGGAGGGCAATGTCCGCGTTTCGGTTGGGATCGTATTCGAGGGCGGCAACTCGTGCCGGCACATCGTCCTTGAGCCGCTTGAAATCGATGATCCGGTATAGTTTGCGCGCACCACCGCCACGGAACCGACTGGTGATGTGACCGTGGTGGTTTCGACCTGCGGTCCGCTTGATGCGCTGCACCAGACTCTTCTCTGGACGCTTCTTCGTCAGATGCGAAAAGTCCAGCACCGATGAGTTGCGCCGGCCGGGAGAGGTTGGCTTGTAGACCTTGATGGGCATGTTGCTAGGGCTCGATCTTGCCAGTCAGCCTGCGGCCGGTGCCGCGCGGCTCAGACAATGTCGATTGCATCCCCCTCCTTCAGTTTGACCAGCGCCTTCTTCCAGCCAGCAGTCTTGCCGGGCCGACCCATAACGCGGCGATACTTGCCGGGCAGGTTGATGATATTGACCTTCTCGACCTTGACGCCAAAGAGGGTCTCTACCGCCTTCCGAATCTCGCTCTTGTTGGCGTCCTTCAGCACCTTGAAGGTGTACTGGTTCCGAATGTCGCGGAGGACCGTCGACTTCTCGGTGACCAGGGGCTTCTGGATGAGTTCGTAGTAGAGGTTGGGGTTGGCCATGAATCAGCTCTCCTCACTCTCTACAGCTGGGTTAGCCGCCGCCTTCTTGCTAACGGACTTCTTGCTATCCGCCGTCTTGCTCGCCGCATTCTTTTTATCTGACTTCCCCAACTTGCCCTGCAAGAGCTCCATGGCTCCCGGGGTAAGGACCAGATAGCGATACAAGAGGACCTCGTGGGCGTTCAGGTCGCTGGCCGGCCGAACACTCACGTGGGGCACGTTGCGCAGAGACAGGTGCAGGTTGTTGTCTTGGCTCTCGGTGACAACCAGTGCACTGCGCGGCATTCCCAGGGCATTCAAGATGCCAAAGGCCTGCTTGGTGCTGGGCTTGCCCTCAGGCCAGCCATCGGCGATGGCAACCTCATTGTCCTTGAACTTGCTGTAGATGGCGTTCCGAAGTGCACTGCGCCGCGCCTTCACGGGCATCTGGTAAGTGTAGTTACGCGGCCGGGGTCCGAAGACCAGGCCACCGCCGCGCCAGATATTGCCCTTGGTCGTGCCCATTCGGGCGCGCCCAGTGTGCTTCTGCTTCCAGAGCTTGCTGTTCGGGCCGGCGACTTCACCACGAGTCTTGGTCTTGACCGTGCCTGCGCGGGCGTTCGCCTCGTACATGACCACGGCGTCTTTGAGAGTTCGCGCGAGGATGCGATCGCCGAAGGCCGACTCGTCGACCTTCTTCGCCTTCACTGAACCACCGGTATATACCTTGACCTCAACCATCAATCGGGCCTTTCTCGCACTGCTGGCTAACTCACACGTTGCCTCACTCGGACCGCTTGCTGGTCAGAGCTAGACTCGAAACGAAACCGCGAAAACACACTCTTTGAAAACACACTCCAGCTCGAGCACTCCTCTCCTTCCACTGAAGACTGTTCACATAATGAGACCGAGGGAGGTGAAGCCAGAACCCATTCGGATTCGGTCCTCACTACCAGGACTCTCATGCCTTGATGCGGATATCCACGCCAGCAGGCATGTTCAGCTTGCTAAGCGCATCCACGGTCTTCGAGGTCGGTTCGGAAATGTAGATCAGCCGCTTGTGCGTGCGGATCTCGAACTGCTCGCGGCTCTTCTTGTCGATGTGAGGCGAACGCAAGACGGTGTAGCGCTCAATTCGCGTTGGAAGGGGAACGGGACCAGCCACTCGGGCACCGGTACGTTTTGAAGTCTCAACGATGTCGAGAGCAGCTTGGTCCAAGGCCTCGTAGTCGTAGGCCTCCATGCGGATTTGAATTCGCTCCTGCATTGGTATGGACCCTATCTACCTGTTCAACCCTGGGAGGGTTGCGCTTCGATTGTTCTAACCTTCTAAGAATAAGCAACTTACGCCGAAAGTGGTTGCCCACGGCGACAAGAGGATGAAGAAATTTATCGACCTGCCCCAGGAGGGTCAAGGTTCCCCTAGGCCTTTTTGTGGTGTTCCTTTGCGGCGAAGTGACTGAGCTCCAGCAGAAGCTCGGCCCGGCCCTTGCTCATGGACCTCAGAGGGGTCGCCCAACCGATCACCCGAGCCAGGGCGATCTGCCCAGAAACTGTTGCAAGCTCATAGGAAGGCATGACTTCTGTGATCTTCGCCGATCGGCTGCGAAGGTCAGCCAGGATCGAACTCAGGGCATCGTCCGGACAACGAACCTGAAACTGCATCCAAGGCTCCATGACCTCGACAGCGCAGTCTTTAAGAGCGCGCTGCAGTGCAAGACGGAGCGCATCTTGGGCCAAGAGTCCGGAGGCCTCGCCCCCCTCCTCCCCAAGGTCGGCAGAGAGCAGCCAGACATCGGCATCTCTCAGAGGTCGACCGGTGCTCAGCCCACCGGCACAGAGTTCGGCGGCAGGCCCCATGAGGGCTTCGAGCAGCTCATTGGGAACGGCACCCGGAGCGAGCGCAACCTCGGCCGGGCCCGGACGAGCTGTGGGTCGGAGCTCCAGCGACACCCGGGCTCGAATGGACAGCTCCCCCACTCTGCGAATGCATTCACCAACGGCGCTGGCCTCCTGGAGCGGCCGCTCCGCCTCTCGAATGCGTGGGGCGGTGACCCGAAGCGGTCGCCGCATGAGACTGCGGAGGTTCTCAGCGAAGACCTCCAGGTGAAGTTCGCCCATCCCGGAGACCAGAATCTCGCCGGTGCTCAGGTCCTCGGTCAGACTGAGACTCGGATCCTGACGAAGCAGCAGAGACAGAGCCTCTCGCATGGGGGCCTGGTCCTCGGTGACCTGCGGCTCGAGGGCCACGGTCAGCACTGGCAGCCCCGGCACTGGCACGGACAGAGCGAGCTGGGAACCGGGACTCCGAATACTGTCGCCGGCGCAGAGACCGGGGAGCAAGGGTATCGCCAGCACGTCCCCTGGACCCGCTTCCAGCAGGGGCTCACGATGCATGGCGTGCACGGACCAGAGCTCAGACAGCTGCAACTGCAGGCCGGCGGAGGTCTCGACTTGGTCACCAGGGCGGAGGCAGCCCTGGAAGACCCGCAGATAGGCGGACTCCTCGCCTTCCTCCAAGGCCACCTTGAAGAGCAGGGCCAGACTCGGCGCATCCCTGTCGGGTCGCAATTCCTCACCATCAGCTGAACGGCGGCATCGATCTGCCGGCGAGGGCAGAAAACGACAGACTCCCGTAAGCAAGTCGCCTACGCCCCAGCCTTCCAGAGCCGATCCCGCATAGACGGGCACCACCTTGCCGGCGAGGGTCGCTCGCCTGATCAAAGGCAGGAGACGGGCCGCCTCCACATAACAACCATCGACGTAGTCCGCCATGACCGCCGCATCCTCGTCTGCGCAGACCTCCACGAGCCTGGCGCGAGCCTCGGTCAAGTCTGCGGATGTGCTGGCGAGGAGATCGGTCACCGCTCTCTGCTCGGGATCAACATGAACCATGGGCAGCAGAGGCGCAGCCAATCGCTCGGCCAGAACACGGATAGCGGCATCGCAATCAGCAACCTCGCGGTCGAGCTTGTTGACGAATACCAGGCGAGGGACCGCCAGTTTCTCCAAGTAGCGCCAGACGCTTTCGGTCTGCGACTCAACTCCACGAACCCCATCGACAACCACAATGACGCCGTCGATGACCTGGAGAGCACGCTCGATCTCCGGAGCAAAGTCCACATGGCCCGGCGTGTCGATGAGGTGAATCCGGGTCTCACCCCAGAACACCGTCGACATGCTTGCCGATATCGAAATGCCACGCTCCTGCTCTTGGCGTTGCCAGTCCATGACCGCAGTTCCGGCTTCCACTTCACCGAGGAAAGCCTGCTTGCCCGTTAGGTACAGGATCTGCTCGCTGAGGGTCGTCTTGCCCGCGTTGACGTGGGCCACGATGCCAATGTTGCGGAGCATGGCACAAGGCTAGCGCTCTTCGGACGGCTTCACGAGCCTTGGCGCAAAGCAGTTCCGGGACCTGCTAGCGGCCTTCCGAACCAGCACGCGTAGGCGCTACCACGCAAAGTGGCTGTAGGCACTACCACGCAAAGTGGCTGTAGGCACTGTTCGCCTCAGCCATCTTGTGCACGTTCTCGCGCTTGGTGACCGCCACGCCCTGCGAGTTGTAGGCATCGAAGATCTCTTCGGCCAAACGGCGGTGCATGGGCTTGCCACGCTTGGCGCGGGCAGCGTCTACGAGCCAGCGAATCGCCAGGCTCTGCTGACGTCGGGTGGTCACTTCACGCGGCACCTGATAGGTGGCGCCACCGACTCGCTTGGATCGGACCTCGACCCTCGGCTTCACGTTGCTGATGACCTTCGCCAAAATCTCCGCCGGCTCGCCTTCGACTTTCTCGCAGACGATGTCCATGGCTGAGTAGAGGATTCGCTGAGCCGTGCTCTTCTTACCCTCGCGCATGATCTTATTGATGATCTTGCCGGCCAGTGCGGATCCATACTTGGGATCAGGCTTCTGATACTGCTGGGTAGACTTGAAGGATCGGGGCATGACTCTCTTGGGCCGGACTTGCCTAGGCTGCTAGCGGGGATTCAGTTCTTGGGACGCTTGGCTCCATACTTGGAGCGGCGGCGGCGGCGAGCTTCGACACCGGAAGCATCGAGGACACCACGCAGAACGTGGTAACGAACGCCAGGAAGATCGCGGACACGACCGCCGCGAATCAACACGATGGAGTGTTCCTGCATGTTGTGCCCCTCACCCGGGATGTAGACCGTGACTTCCTTACCGTTCGAGGGGAGCCGCACGCGCGCAATCTTTCGGAGTGCGGAGTTCGGCTTCTTCGGCGTCATGGTCTTGACCTGCAAGCAGACTCCCCGCTTTTGCGGGCAGCTCTCCAGAACCGGGCTCTTGCTCTTGGTCTGGAGCTTCTTGCGGCCTTTTCGGACCAGTTGGTTGATCGTGGGCATACGCTCTATCGGGTTACATCACCCGTAACAGGGGGCGGGAGTCTAGGCTCCAGCGCCCGGATTTCAAGTGCTGCAGGGATTTCGCCCCTGCAGGGATGGCTTGTTGGAGGGAGGGATTTCGGTGGGAGAAGAGGCGAGACCTCAAGATGCCGGTTCAGGGTCTGAAGCCTCGTCGATGGTCGGCGCCATGGGCGGCGGAGCTGCAGGCACTTCGCGGCTTTCGCCTTCGAGGCGAATAACCGGTCCTCCCACATCCACGAAGCCCTGCTTGCTCAATCTGCCGATCTCCTCCGCAGCAGCCTGCAGATCCACGTTCTTCTGGACCCTCGTCTTCAGGTAGCTCCGGAAGCCAGTTCCGGTCGGAACCAGGTGTCCAAGGATGACATTCTCCTTGAGACCGATCAGATTGTCCCGCTTGCCGGCGAGCGCAGCCTCGGTGAGAACCTTGGTGGTCTCCTGGAAGGAAGCGGCCGAGATAAAGGACTCGGATTGCAGAGATGCCTTGGTAATACCGAGCAACAGCGGCGAGCTGCTGGCGGGCTTCTTCTTCACCCGGATGAGTTCCTCGTTCGAAGCCCGGAACCTGAACTTGTCCACAACGGCACCGGGGAGGAAGTCCGCGTCACCAGGATCGTTGACCTGCACCTTGCGCATCATCTGCGCCAGGATGATCTCCACGTGCTTGTCGTCGATGGTCACACCTTGCGCGCGATAGACCGACTGCACTTCACGCAGGAGGTACTCCTGCACCGCCTTCTCGCCCTGAATGGCAAGAATGTCATGGGGAACGCGCGGGCCGTCGACCAGGGGCTCACCCTCGAAGACGTGATCGCCACGGTGAATTCGCAGGTTCTTGCCCTGCGGCACCATGTGCTCATGTTCAACGCCAGCCTCACCGCGAACGATGATAGTGCGCTTGCCTCGTCGCTTGTCACCGATCTCGACGACACCTTCGATCTCCGAGAGGACCGCCGGATCTTTGGGCCGCCGTGCCTCGAAGAGCTCGGTAATCCGCGGCAGACCACCAGTGATGTCCTGCGTGCCCTGGATCTCACGAGGAGTCTTTGCCAGCAGGGTGCCTGCCTCGACATAGCTTCCATTGTCCACCTCGATATATGCCTTCTCTGGCAGCGGGTGGATGGCGGCACGATTACCGGCTTCGTCCTCGATGATCACCTGGGGATGCAACTCACCCTTGTGCTCGATGATCACCTTGCGAGCGACCTTACTTTCCGGATCTGTCTCGAGCTTGATGGTCTTGCCCTCGAGGATGTCCTCGTAGCGCAGGGTGCCGTCAACCTCGGCGAGAATGGGATTGTGGTGCGGATCCCAAGAACAGAGGACAGTCTGCGGCTCGATTTCCTGGTCCTCCGTGACCAAGAGGTGCGCACCGATAGGAATCTGGTAGCGCTCGATTTCGCGGTCCTTCGTATCGACCAGGAGCATCTCACCCTTCCGCTTGAGGGCGATACGCTTGCCGTCCTTACGGTTGATGGTCTCCAGGTTGGCGAAGCGGATGCGCCCGCCGCGCTTGGTCTTGATGTCGGAATCCTCGACCTTGGACGAAGCAGTACCACCGATGTGGAAGGTCCGCATGGTGAGCTGAGTTCCCGGCTCACCAATGGACTGGGCGGCGATGATGCCGACTGCGAGGCCAGCCTCCGCCGGAGCATTGCGGCTCAGATCCATGCCATAACACTTCTCGCAAATGCCGAGAGGCGCTTCGCAAGACAGAGGTGATCGGACCAGAATGCTCTCCGAACTAACCACTGACTCAATCTGCCTGGCCACGTCCGGAGTGATCAGGTCGTTTTCCTGGCAGATCACTTCGTCGCTGATGTGATCAACGATCTGCGTCCGCGCGGTCCGACCGGTGATGGCGTCGATAAAGCTGACGGCAACCTTGTCACCCTGGTAGACGACACCCTTTTCGATGCCATTAGGGGTTCCGCAGTCCACCACCGTGATCACCACGTTCTGGGCTACGTCGGCGAGCTTACGGGTCAGGTAACCCGAGTCAGCTGTCTTCAGGGCGGTATCTGCCAAGCCCTTGCGAGCACCATGGGTCGAAGAGAAGTACTCGAGGACCCGCAGACCTTCGCGGAAGTTGGCCTTGATGGGTGTCTCGATGATCTTGCCGGATGGCTTGGCCATCAGACCCCGCATGCCGGCCAGCTGGCGAATCTGCTCCACCGAGCCACGAGCCTTGCTCATGACCATGCAATAGATCGGGTTGATGTACGGCTTGCCTTCGCGTGTGTCGTTGCGCAGCTCCTGGAGCATGTCCTCACCGATCCGTTCGCGGGCATGAGTCCAGGCATCGATCACCTTCAAGTAGCGCTCACCCTCCGTGATGATACCGCGGGAGTTGGCCTCCATGATTTTCTCGACGTCGGCCTGAGTCTCATCGATGATCTTCTTCTTGGTTGGCGGGACGAGCATGTCGTCCTTGCCGAAGGAGACACCGGCCTTGGTGGCCGATTCGAAACCGATCCTCTTGAGGTCATCCAGAAGCGCCAGCGTCTTCACCCGACCACAGAGCAGGTGACAGTCGGCGATGATGTTGGACAGCGCCTTCTTGTCCAGGTCGAAGTTGTAGAAGGGCATTCCCTCCGGGAGGATGTCATTGAACATCACCCGGCCCGGACAGGTCTCCACAAGCATCTCCCCGTCGGTCCGGAAGATGCGGTCACGATCACGGACTTCGATACCGGCCTTCAGCCAGACCTTGATCTTGGCTTGGATGTGGATGACGTTGCAGGAAAAGGCCAACCAGAGCTCATCTGGGCTCGAGAAGATCATGCCGTCCCCAAGCTCGCCAGGTCGCATGAGGGTCAGGAAGTAGCAGCCCATCACGATATCCTGGTTAGGCGCGATGATCGGGCCGCCGTGTGCCGGCGAGAAGATGTTGTTGATGGACAACATCAATGTGCAGGCTTCGATCTGGGCCTCAAAGCTCAATGGCAGGTGCACCGCCATCTGGTCACCGTCGAAGTCAGCATTGAATCCGGCGCAGACCAGTGGGTGCAGGCGAATCGCGTTGCCCTCTACGAGTACCGGCTCGAAGGCCTGGATACCCATGCGGTGCAATGTAGGAGCACGGTTGAGAAGAACCGGATGACCCTGGATGACCTCTTCGAGGATATCCCAGACTTCCTCGTCCTTTCGCTCGAGCATCTTCTTCGCCGACTTGATGGTGTCGACGTGGCCGAGCTCCTTGAGGCGGCGGATGATGAATGGCTGGTAGAGCTCAAGAGCGATGATCTTGGGCAGACCACACTGGTGCAAGCTGAGCTCGGGGCCGACGACGATCACCGAACGCGCACTGTAATCGACGCGCTTGCCAAGCAGGTTCTCGCGGAAGCGCCCCTGCTTGCCCTTGATCATGTCGGTGAGGGACTTCAGCGGCCGGTTGCTACTGCCCAGGACTGGGCGTCGGCAGCGACCGTTATCGAAGAGCGCATCAACGGACTGCTGCAACATCCGCTTTTCGTTGCGGATGATGACCTCGGGAGCATTCAGGTCGAGGAGCTTCTTCAACCGATTGTTGCGGTTGATCAGGCGCCGGTAGAGGTCGTTGAGGTCCGATGTGGCGAAGTTGCCCGAATCCAAGAGAACGAGGGGGCGCAAATCCGGTGGAATGACCGGGATCACGTTGAGAATCATCCACTCGGCCTTGTTGCCCGAGTCGCGCACCATCTCGACGGTCTTCAGACGCTTGATGATGTCCTTGATCTTCTGCTTGGCCTCGGTGAGCTTGAGTTCCTCACGCAGCTCTTCGGCCAACTCATCCATGTCGATGCGACGCAGCAACTCGCGAGCTGCCTCTGCGCCCATACCGGCCTGGAAACTGTTGCCGAACTTCTGCCGCGCCTGGCGGTACTCCTCCTCGGTCAGCAGTTGGTTGCACTGCAGGGGTGTGTCACCCGGTTCGATGACGACATAGTCCTGGAAGTAGATCACCCGCTCGAGGCTGGAAGTCTTCATGCCCAGCAAGGTCCCGAGACGGGAGGGCATAGCCTTGAAGAACCAGATGTGGGCAATGGGCGCTGCAAGATTGATGTGCCCCATGCGCTTTCGGCGCACACGGCTGGTGGTGATCATCACGCCACACTTGTCGCAGATGATCCCCTTGTGCTTGATGCCCTTGTACTTGCCACAGCTACATTCCCAGTCCTTCTCCGGCCCGAAGATCCTCTCGCAAAAGAGGCCGTCGCGCTCGGAGCGATAGGTCCTGTAGTTGATCGTTTCCGGCTTCTTCACCTCTCCGAAGGACCAAGACCGGATGTCTTCCGGTGAGGCCAGTCGGATGGTTACAGACGCGTAATCGTTGATCTTGTCGTAGATCGCTTCGACCATCTCAATCCACTCAGTTGAATGCCTTCATACGAACAATATGGCGGAGCTCACTCGCCCAAAATCTCTTCTGGAGCGCCGCGCTTGTGCAGTTCGATACTCAGGCCCAGGCCCTTGATTTCGTTGCAAAGCACGCCGAATGAGACCGGAGTTCCCGGTTCCAGAATGTTCTCGTTCTTGACCATCGCCTCGTAAATCTTGGTGCGGCCGTCCACGTCGTCCGACTTCACAGTCAGCAACTCCTGTAGGACATTGGCAGCGCCATAGGCTTCGAGGGCCCAGACTTCCATCTCGCCAAATCGCTGGCCGCCGAAGCGAGCCTTTCCACCCAGCGGCTGCTGGGTAATCAGCGAATAGGGGCCAGTAGCTCGGGCATGCACCTTGTCATCAACCAGGTGATGCAGCTTGAGCATGTAGAGAGCTCCAACCGTTACTTCCTGGGTAAAGGACTCGCCAGTGCGGCCATCGAATAGCCTGCTCTTGCCGTCACTGCGCTCTCCGGCCTCGATCAGCGCCTTCTCGATATCACCTTCCGAGGCGCCATCGAAGACCGGCGTGATGGCGCGGAAGCCAAGCTTCTTGGCGGCCCAGCCCAAGTGAGTCTCCAGGATCTGCCCGACGTTCATTCGGCTAGGCACACCGAGGGGATTCAGGACGATATCGACCGGCGTCCCGTCCGCGAGGAAAGGCATGTCTTCAACAGGGAGGATCTTACTGATCACACCCTTATTGCCGTGGCGACCTGCCATCTTGTCCCCCACCGAGATCTTGCGCTTGGTGGCGACATAGACCTTGACCATCTCGAGGACACCCGTGGGCAACTCATCGCCCCGGGAAAGGCGGTTGACCAGCTTGTTCTTGGCAGTTTCCGCTTCCTCGATTTTCTCGGTGTGATGCTGGACCAGACCGATGAGCTCGTTGCGGACCTTGGTGTCTTTGTGGTTCTCGGCATTGGCACGGACCAAGTCTCTGATCCGACGCAGGTCGAGGAGGAGCATGTCGTCACCGACCAGCACCTGACTCTTGCCATCGGCCTCAGTGAGCGGGCTGCTCATGATCTCGGAGGCATCCTTGACCAGAACCCGGGTCGAATCCCGGTACTGGCTCAGGAACTCGATTTCCGCTGCCTTGATCTCTTGCAGGTTGCGGTTGCGCTCCTTCTCGGTCAGGTTGACCTTGCGGGAAAACTTCTCCGCGGCAATGACGATGCCCTCGACACCACTGGGGACTTCCAAGGAGGCGTTCTTCACGTCCTCACCAGCTCGTCCAAAGATCGCGTGCAGGAGCTTCTCTTCTGGAGTCAGTTCGCTCTTGCTCTTGGGAGCCACCTTGCCGACCAAGAGGTCGCCGGCCTTGACCCGCGTCCCCACATGCACGATGCCGGTCTCGTCAAGGTGGCGCAGGGCGCGCTCGGAGACATTGGGGATGTCGCGGGTGAACTCCTCCCGGCCCAACTTGGTCTCACGAATCTCGATCTCGAACTCGTCGATATGAATCGACGTGTAAACATCGTCTTTGACCAGGTTTTCCGAGAGCAGGATGGCGTCCTCGTAGTTGTAGCCATCCCATGGCATGAAGGCGACGGTGAGGTTCTTGCCCAGAGCGAGCACACCGTTATCCGTCGCCGCACCGTCCGCCAGAATCTGATTCTCGGCGACCTTCTGGCCAATACTGATCAGAGGAGTCTGGTTGATGCAGGTGCGCTCGTTGAGACCCTCGAACTTACGGAGTCGGTAGACCTCGTCTTCGATAACGATCTTGGAGGCATCTACGAAGGTAACTTCGCCGGCCTTGCGGGCCCGGACGACCATGCTGGAGTTCTGGGCAACGATGTCCTCCATGCCAGTGCCAACCAGGGGCGCCTCTGAAGTGAGAAGGGGCACCGCCTGCCGCTGCATGTTCGAACCCATGAGGGCACGGTTTGCATCGTCATGCTCGAGGAAGGGAATGAGGGCTGCGGACACACCGACGATCTGGCTCGGACTGACATCCATGTACTGGACATCAGTGCCCTTCACGAGCATCGGATCACCCTTGACGCGGGCGATGATGCGATCGTTTTCGCCAATCAGCTTGTCGGCATCATCAAGCTTCGTATCTGCCGGCGCCAGGATCGCGGAGAACTCCTGGTCGGCGCGTAGCTTGACGATCTTGCCGGTCAACTTGCCCTTCTTCACCTCGTGATAAGGGGTGCAAAGGAAACCGTACTCATCAAGGGACGAGTAGATCGCCAAGCTCGAGATGAGGCCGATGTTGGTGCCTTCTGGGGTCTCGATCGGGCAGAGTCTGCCGTAGTGCGAGATATGCACGTCACGAACTTCGAAGCCCGCACGCTTTCGATTGAGGCCACCAGGGCCCAAGGCCGAGAGGCGACGCTCGTGCGTGAGCTGGGACAGGGGGTTCGTTTGGTCAACGACCTGCGAGAGCTCGCCACGACCAAAGAAGTACTCGATAGCCGACGAGAAGGTCTTGGAGTTTATCAAGTTGCGCGGCGTCACCGTCTCGATGTTCTCGAGATTCATACGCTCCTGAGCAGTTCGTCGCAGCTTGAGGAAGCCCTTGCGGAACTCCTCTCCTGCCAGCTCATGAATGGTGCGCACGCGACGATTACCTAGATGGTCAATATCGTCGACTTCGCCGACATTGGCGCGCAGCTCGGTGATGTAGCGAATGGCCTGAACGAAGTCGACTGGCAGAAGGGTCTGCTGCGCTTCGTCTACTTCCTGATTGAACTTGCGGTTCAGGCGGAAGCGCCCAACCCGGCCAAGCCGATAGCGCGTTTCGTCGAAGAACTTCTCACGGAAGAGATCCCGAGCCTTCTCGAGCTGCGGCGGGTTACCCGGGCGGAGTCGGCCGTAAATCTTGAGCAGCGCCTCCTCATGGGTCGAGGTCACATCCTCGCGGAGTGTGTTGAGGATGAGCACGTCTTCCGGATCGCGCAGCACCTCTACCGACTTGATCTCGGTCTCAGCAATCGCCTCAGCTGCCTCCTCGGTGATTTCCTCGCCTGATCGCACGAAGGGGTCACCGCTCTCAGTATCGACGATATCGCCGACTGCATAGGCGCCAACGAGGTTGCTCGCAAACTTGGTGTTGGGATCGGACTTCTTCCGCGTGACCTTCTTGACGTCGTAGAACTCGTGGATGATGGCAGCATCCGTCGAATACTTCTCGTCCATCGCGCGCAGCAAGGTAGCCGCCGAGAACTTGCCCGACTGGTCGATGCGCACGGTGACCGCATCCTTCTTGCTGACGTTGAGCTCGATCCAACTGCCGCGCTCTGGAATGATCCAGCAGGTGTGCAGACGCTTTTCGCCAGCATGGATCTCGACTGAGAAATCGACGCCTGGCGAACGGTGCAGCTGACTGACAGTGACCCGCTCCGAGCCATTGATGATGAACTCGCCGCCGCCGATCATGATCGGGATCTCGCCGAGGTAGATCTCCTCCTCGACCGGCTCGGGTTTGACCAGGCGAACCCGGATCTTGAAGGGATAGCCGTAGGTCATGCGCAGCTTGCGACATTCCTCCGGCGTATAGCGGGGTCTTCCCAGTTCGTAGCCGATGTACTCCAGACAGAGAGTCTTGTCGTAGGAGTAGATCGGAAACACTTCGCGCAAGAGGGCCTCCAGGCCCTGGTTCTTGCGCTTGTTGGGGAGTACCTCGGGCTGCAGAAATCCCTGATAGGAATCTGTCTGCATCTCTACGAGGTTGGGAATCTCCGCTACGGACTGGAAATGCCCGTACGTCACGGTCTGCATGCTCGGCACCTAAGCGTTCAGCCTGTAAGGGGATCCTGGCGCTGGCTGGGAACAGAAGGAGGCCGGACCACACAGCCCCCCGCCTAGCAAAAACTGAACCACAGCAACAGCAGGGAAGGTACAGCCCTTGACCGGCCCCTGGCAAAGCCATTTTCCGGGGAAGGACCAGGGAATCATTGGGATCTGGAAAACAAGGGCGCAATTTCGGCGCATAGAATAGGCCGAAACCCGCCCCTGACACCAGGCACGGATCGGTTGAAAAGGGTCTGGAAGTATCCGCCCGGCGGCACCGGGTCTACTTGAGCTCCACCTCGGCGCCGGCATCGTCGAGCTTCTTCTTGAGCTCTTCGGCCTCATCCTTGGCAATGCCTTCCTTGATCGCCTTGGGCGCTTCCTCCACCACTGCTTTGGCCTCCTTGAGGCCCAAGCCGGTGATTTCGCGCACGGCCTTGATGACGGCAATCTTATTGCTGCCGGCACCCTTAAGGATGACGTCGAACTCGGTCTTCTCTTCTTCAGCGGCACCACCGTCGCCGGCGGCAACAGCGACAGCGGCAGGCGCTGCGGCGGAAACGCCCCAACGATCTTCCATCGCTTTCACCAACTGAGAAGCCTTGCCGAGGGTGAGCCCGTCGATCTTCTGGAAGATCTCTTCCAGGTCCGCATCAAGTGTCACAGTCTGCTCTTCAGACATTTCAAACCTCCAATCTTGGGAATTCCTGTTTCTTGCAATGACCAGCCCTCAGGTTGCAGTGCATGCCCGGGACTGAATAAAACTCTGCGGACTCGTTAGCCCGCCTCCTTGTCCATCTTGGCCTGGATGACGCGGGCCATCCCTGAAGCCAGGCCTTGAGTGACCGTGGCGAGAGCGCGAGCAGGCGCGGATATCATTCCGGCCAGCTGTGCATTCACCGTGTTGCGGTCAGGCATGTCCGGGATCGCTGCGGCTGCAGCACCCAGCAAGGCCTCACCCTCGATAACACCACCGGTGATGTTGATCTTGGGATCCTTCTGCTTCTTGATCGACTCGCGCACCAACTTGGCCGCGGAGATCACGCCCTCCTCGGGCGCAGTTATGACTCCGCACTTGCCGCTGAACGCGGCCGTGAGGTCCAGATCCAAACTACTCTTGAAAGCCTTGGCGGCTAGCCGGTTCTTGACGACCTTGTAGTTCACCCCGCTATCGCGGAGTTGAGTGCGCAGGTCGCTTACTTCCGAAACCGTTAGACGATCGAAGGAGAGCACCAGGCAGGACCCGGCAGCTTTGATCTCCTCGGTCAGCTCCTCCAGGAGAAACTCATTGACGATGCTTGGCATGACTCGACTCCTGGCTATCAGCCCATGTCGACCAGGATGCCTGGCCCCATGGAAGTGGAGATTGCTACTTTGCGAATGAACTCGCCCTTGGCCTGCGCTGGCTTCAAGTTGCGAAGATGTTCAACGAAGGCCACGAGGTTCTCACTCAGGTCCTCGGCAGCGAAGGAACGCTTGCCGATGGCAGCGTGAACGTTGGCTCCGGAATCGGTTCTGAACTCGATCTTGCCAGCTTTGAATTCACGGACGGCATCTGCGACGTTCGGCGTAACGGTGCCCGCCTTTGGCGAAGGCATCTTTCCCTGAGGGCCGAGGACCTTACCGAGCTTGCCGACGTGTTTCATCATGTCGGGGGCGGCTATGGTCATGTCGAAGTCCATATAGCCGCCGGCGATCTTCTCGGCCAGGTCCTTGGAACCGACGATGTCGGCCCCCGCTTCCTCGGCTTCCTTGGCCTTGTCCCCCTCGGCGAAGACAGCAATGCGAACCGACTTGCCGGTTCCCTTCGGCAGGCTCACCGAGCCGCGCACCAATTGGTCGGTCTTCTTGGGGTTGATCCCAAGCCGCACTGCGATTTCCACGCTCTCTTCGAATTTTGGCTTGGGCAGAGACTGGAGTAGCCTGATGCCCTCGAGTGCCTGGTAGCTGCGCAGTTTGTCGACCTGCTCTTCTGCCTTCTTGAAGCGCTTACTGTGTTTTCTAGTCATCGCGTTCTAACCCTCCACCTTGATGCCAGCGGAGCGCGCCGTGCCCTCGATGATGCGCATGGCGGCCTCGGCGCTGGCAGCGTTGAGGTCGGCCTTCTTCAACTCGGCGATCTCCCGAACCTGCGCCCTGGTCACCGAACCGACGATCTCGCTGCCGGGGTTGTTGGCAGCCTTCGCCAGGCCAGCTGCCTTCTTCAGGAGTACCGCCGCAGGCGGTGACTTCATGATGAAGGAGAAGGTGCGGTCCTTGTAGACGCTGATTACCACCGGGATAACCAAGCCCGCTTTGTCGCGGGTCGCGTCGTTGAACTCCTTGACGAACTGCCCGATGTTCACCCCATGCTGACCCAGAGCGGGTCCGACGGGCGGGGCAGGGGTCGCCTGCCCACCAGGGCACTGTAGTTTGATGACTGCGGTTACTTGTTTTGCCATTGTTACTCCCCGTGGTGCAAGCGGAGCCGGTTTGCTCCTCCCACTCTGAGAGACTCAGAGTCGCTGATGGACTCCGGTTCTGACTTTCGAATTCCTGTTCGGTGCTGCTTGGCCGACTTCCGAAGAAGCTCAGACTTGCTCCACCTCCCAATAACCCAAAGAAACGGGCGTGGATCGACCGAAGATGGTGACGGCGACTTCGAGAGTTCCCTTTTCCGGGTTCACGTCTTCGACCACACCATCGATGTTCTCGAAGGGTCCTTGCTTGATCTTGACCCGATCGCCCCGACTGAACTGCACGGAGAGCTTCGGCTGGCTCTTGCTCTCTTCCATGCGGTTGAGGACGTTTTCGACTTCGTCCGGGCTCATGGGTGTCGGCGTGCTGCGTCCACCGACAAAGTCACCGAAGCCTGGAGTCTCGCGAAGCACGAACCAGACATCGTCGGTCAGCTCCATCTCCACCATGAGATAGCCCGGGTAGAGCTTCTTCTTGCGGATTCGGCGCTTGCCTCCACGGTGATCAGCGACAGTCTCAGTTGGCACGATGACCTGCGGAACCTTGTCTTCGTGCCCCGCCTGCTTGAGACGGGCCACCATGTTCTTGCGGATCCGGTCTTCACGACCGACTTGCACCCGCAAGAAGTACCACTCCTGAGCCATTACGCTCCCCCCATTAGCCTGCTGAGCAGGCCACTAAGGAAGAGGTCAGAGGCATAGAGGAAGCAGAGCATGATGATCACGGTGACGATGACCGCGATCGTACCCGACCAGGTCTCGCTGGTGGAAGGCCATGTGACTTTGCGCAGCTCCCCCTCGGTTTCGATGAGGAGATCAGCCGACTTGGGCCGATTGAGGAAGCGAGAAATTGCGAGCCCGCCGATAGCCAGGAAGAGGAGAGTCACCCCCATCGCCATATCGATCGAGCCAATCAGCGGGAGCTTGTCTACCCAAGCATCCGTGAAGGTCGACCCCAGGCCTGAGAACCACCCACGCAGGGTGAATACCAGGCCAGTAAAGCAGCCGTAGGCCAAAAGCAGGAAGAGGCCCCAAAAGGCCGACATCCTGGCATAGCGTCCTAGGTCCTTCTTGTAAGCCACGGTTCTTGGGGGCGAGAGGTGCGGGATCAGACTCAGATTGGCAGGCCAGGAAGGACTTGAACCCTCAACCCCCTGATTTGGAATCAGGTGCTCTGCCAATTGAGCTACTGGCCTATGAGGCCGCGGCCGAAGCCGCGGTGCTATTCGATAATCTCCGAAACACGACCAGCACCGACAGTCCGTCCACCCTCACGGATAGCGAAGCGCTGATGCTCATCCATGGCGATGGGCGTAATCAGTTCTACGGTTACCTCGACGTTGTCGCCGGGCATACACATCTCGGCGCCAACCAGGTTGGCGTTCCCGGTCACATCCGTGGTGCGGAAGTAGAACTGCGGCCGGTAGCCGCTAAAGAATGGCGTATGACGCCCGCCCTCGTCCTTGCTTAGAGCATAGACGTTGGCCTTGAACTTGGTGTGTGGAGTGATGCTCTTCGGCTTTGCCAAGACCATGCCTCGATCCAGATCGTCCTTCTTGATGCCGCGCAGCAAGACGCCGACGTTGTCGCCAGCCTGACCCGAATCCAAAGTCTTTTGGAACATCTCGACACCGGTGACCGTGGTGGCACGGGTCTCCTTGATACCGACGATCTCGATGGGATCACCGACCTTGCAGACACCGCGCTCGATACGACCAGTTCCCACCGTGCCGCGACCTTCGATGGAGAAGACGTCCTCAATAGGCATCAAGAAGGGCTGATCCACTTCTCGGGCCGGCTCTGGAATGTAGCTGTCGACGGCATCCAAGAGCTCGAAGATACACTTGCTGTCCGGGTTGTCCCGACCGGGGTTCTCCGTATGCAGGGCCTTGAAGGCCGAGCCGCGGATTACCGGGATGTCATCTCCGGGATACTCGTACTTGCTCAGAAGCTCGCGCACCTCCATCTCGACGAGCTCCAAGAGCTCCTCGTCGTCGACCTCATCGCACTTGTTGAGGAAGACCGCGATGGCAGGGACACCCACCTGCCTGGCCAGGAGGATGTGCTCCTTGGTCTGCGGCATGGGGCCGTCGTCGGCGGCAACCACCAGGATCGCGCCGTCCATTTGGGCGGCGCCGGTGATCATGTTCTTGATGTAGTCGGCGTGTCCCGGGCAATCCACGTGGGCGTAGTGACGGTTGTCCGACTCGTACTCCACGTGTGCCGAGGAGATGGTCACCACGCGTGTTGGGTCACGCACAGTGCCGCCCTTGGCGATGTCTGCGTATTCCTTGTACGTGGCGAGGCCGACAGCCGCCAGCGTACGGCTGATAGCCGCAGTGGTGGTCGTCTTGCCGTGCGCCACGTGACCGATGGTGCCGACATTGACATGGGGCTTGGTGCGTTCGAAGACTTCCTTAGCCATTCTTACGTGCTCCGCTCGGATTCTGCCGCTAGTCGGCAGAATGGCAGTGGTTTGTTCTCGTTGCTTGCGTTTCGAGGTTGGAAAAAAGGGCGAATCGCGCCTCGGTTGGAGCTGCTGATGGGATTTGAACCCATGACCTCTTCCTTACCAAGGAAGTGCTCTACCCCTGAGCTACAGCAGCGTGGGAGCGCTAACTTTGGAGCGGGTGATGGGAATCGAACCCACACTACCAGCTTGGAAGGCTGGGGCTCTACCGTTGAGCTACACCCGCCGACGAGCGATTCACATGAAAGATCAAAGTCAAAGGACCACAGCCGATGCTGCAGACACTGGTGGGCGGAGCAGGATTCGAACCTGCGAAGGCTATGCCATCAGATTTACAGTCTGACCCCGTTGGCCGCTTGGGTATCCGCCCAATTGAGAGGGTCTATGCGACCTCGAGGATCGCCTTTCTCCGTGCAACCTGCTCGACTTGACTCAACGCAAGACCCTGTCGATCATGGAGCTAGCGGTGGGAGTTGAACCCACAACCTCCAGATTACAAATCAGGTGCTCTACCGTTGAGCTACGCTAGCAGGCGTGCCGCGGAAGAAAGGAGGGGGCAAGATAGCGAGGGCCCCTGGCATATCAAGGCCGCTGAATGCCTTTTTCCCCAAGCATCTGGGGACATCGAGGCAGGAACGGCTAGTTGCCCCCGCTGAGTCCAGCCACCCCTTCCCTGAGAGCTCGATGTCGAGCAAGAAACTCCAGCATGGACTCCCCACCGACCCGATGTAGCAAGGCATCCGCCAGAACCAGGGCGACCATGGCCTCCGCGATGACCGAGGCGGCTGACAAGGCACAGATGTCCGAACGCTCGTAGCCCGCCTCATCCGAGGCGCCGGTCGCCAGGTCCACACTGGGCAGGGCCCGCCGCAATGTTGAGATCGGCTTCATCACCCCGCGGATGACGATGTTCTCGCCGTTGCTTGTGCCGCCTTCGAGGCCACCGGCCCGATTGCTACCCCGACGCAGGCGAGAGGCACCAGCCGCAGGGAGAATACTGTCATGGACCTGCGAGCCCCTCAATGCGCCCGAGCGGAATCCCAGGCCCAACTCGACCCCTTTAAATGCAGGGATGGAGACAATGGCTGCGGAGAGCCTGGCATCAAGACGCTCGTGCCATTGCAGATGGCTGCCAACTCCTGGTAGGAGGCCGATCGCCTGGACCTCGACGACTCCACCGACCGTGTCCTTGTCCCTACCTGCGGCACCAACCTCGGCGAACATGGCCTCATCAACCACCCGGTCGAGGGTGTATAAACGGCTAGCATCACGCAATTTACGCAAGCTCTCCAGGCCATCACCGGAGATTTCTCCGGGGATCTCTGCGGGCAATTCAGCGCCAGCTAGGGATCGGACGAAGCCAAAGACCTGGCAGCCCGCCTTGGCCAGCAACTGCTTGGCCACCCCGCCCGCGGCAACTCGAGCGACCGTCTCTCTGGCCGAAGCCCGCTCCAAAGTGCCGCGGATATCCTGGTCTTGATAGCGGTAGGCTCCGGACAAGTCCGCATGCCCCGGGCGTGGTCGACTCGGCTCGGGAAGCTCATCGATCTTCTCGTCGCGGTTGCGAATGACCAGACAGAGGGGTGAGCCAATGGTCTGCCCCTTGCGCATGCCAGCGCTGATCCTGACTTGATCCGTTTCGATCCGCTGCCGATCCCCGCGACCGGCACCACCCTGACGACGCGCCAGTTCGGCGTCGATCTCACTGAGCGAGAGGTCCAATCCTCGAGGTATGCCTTCTAGGAGGGCGGTTACTGCCGGCCCATGGGACTCGCCTGCGGTACGAAAGGAAAGTCGACTCAGAAGGCTGTTCATCAGCCTGCAGCCTCTTCTCTGCCGACAGCGAGTTCGGCGCGAGATGCGAGTTCATCCGGGATCTCGCCGGAGCCCCCGCGACTCAGATCGGCAACCAGGCGAGCAAAGGCGAAGACATCGAAGGGCTTGCGCAGGGTCATTCTCACCCCAGGAATCTCGAGGAGACGGCGATTGCTGCTCGCATCCAGGTAGCCCGAGATGACCAGAGCCGGGGGAGCGGCTGGGATCTTCCCAAGGTGCTCGAGCACCTCCTCCCCACTGAGCTTGGGCATGTCGAGGTCGCAGATCAGCAACTGGAATCCCCCCCGTCGCAGGGCCTGCACGGCTATCTCACCATCCGCAGCCCACTGGACATCGATGCCCTCGCGCGCCAGAACCTGTTCGAGCACTCGGCCGACACCTGCGTCATTGTCGGCGAGCAGGACCTTGGTCCTCTCGGCGGAGTTGTTCACGGGAGTAGTCACGCCGATGGAGATTCTGTCAGTTCTTGTCGCGGGGATCGATCGGCTGCAGCCAGGAGATGTCCTCGAATGGAATCTCCAAACGCATGCTGCCTGCCTCGATGGTAATCAGATCTCGCGCCCGATCCACTTTCTTGACCAGGCAGAGCTTGTGGAAGGTTGGCACCCACACGCGACTGCCCTTGCGAAGTTCACCGAGGAATCGCATGCGGCGCCGGTGCAAGGATCGCGCGCGAAGCAGCTCGGACAGTTCACGCCGGAGCTCCTGAGCTCGTTCACCAAAGGGCTTCGGAGCGTTGCCAAAATCTTTCAGGGTGGCCTCGAGCCTGTCGCGCACCTCACCCAGCTGTTCGGCAACTAGCGAATCGGCCTCCTCCTCCAGCCAGGCCTGACGTCGGTCGATCTCCTGATGTTTCACTTGGAGCTCTCGCTCGCGAGTTTCCGCCTGGCCGCGAAGCTCTTCCGTCCTCTGCCGAGCGTCCTCAGCCTGCACTCGCGCCTTCTGCACCTGGCCGATCACCTCCTCGAGGCCAAGGTCCTGGCGCCCCAGCAGTTCGCGCGCCCGTCGCACCAGGTCAGCGGGCATCCCGACCCTGCCGGCAATATCGAGGGCGTGACTCGTTCCCGGAATCCCGATCTCCAATCGATACAAGGGGCTCAGCGTCTCGCCATCAAAGGACATGGAACCGTTCTCCGTGCCCTCGTTGCTGTAGGCAAAGTCCTTCAGCTGGCCCAAATGAGTGGTCACCACAGCCATGCTTCGCCTTTCTTCAAAGGCCTCGAGCACGGCATAGCCCAGACTTCCTCCCTCCTCCGGATCCGTGCCCGCGCCGAGCTCATCGAGCAGAACCAGTGAGCGCTCGGTGGCTCCGTGGAGACAACGAGCGATCCGCGTGACGTGTGCAGAGAAGGTCGAGAGATTCTGGCTGATGCCCTGGGCGTCACCGATGTCAGCGAAGATCCCATCGAGATCAGGAATCTGGCTGCCCTCCTGCGCTGGGATTGGGATGCCCGAGAGGGCCATCAAAGCCAGCAGCCCCACCGTCTTGAGCACTACCGTTTTGCCACCGGTATTAGGACCCGTGACCACGATCATGCGGTAGGGATCCCCAAGAGTGATGTCCAAGGGCACGAGAGCATCAACCTCATTCTGAGCACTCAGGAGAATGGGATGCAAGGCGCGTCGCAATCGCAGGACGCCGCTTGCGACTACCGGGGCCGCATAATAACCATCCACGTGGATGAGCTTGGCCCGGGCCTGGGCGAGATCCAGCCTCTCGATCGCAGCCAGAGATGCATCAACCTCCTCCCTGCAGCGCCGCAGTCCGCGACAGATCTGGGCGAGAACTACCTGAATCTCGCGATGCTCCGCGGCGCGTGCATCGGAGAGTCGGTTGGCCAATTCGACGACACAGGATGGCTCGACGAACAGGGTGGCACCGCTCTGGCTCCGATCATGCAGAATGCCCGGCACCATGTGCCGAAACTCCTGACGGACCTGCAACACAGGCCGCCCATGGCGCCAGGATGGTTCCGTACTTTGGAGACAACGCCTGAGCTCCTCTCGCCCGGCATAGCTTGCTGCGGCCGCCCGCACCGCCCCCTCTGACGACTCGATCTCTCGCCGCAGCTCGTCCAACCGCAAGGAAGCGCTGGACAGAACTTCACCACGATCATCCACCACATTCTCCAACTCCTCGAAGAGCGCGCGCACATCGGGGAAAGCCTCGGCCATTCCCCACAGGGCCTGCTGCCCCTCCCGGGCGCGAAGCCAGGACTTGCAGGAGAGGGCACAGCGCAACAGCCTCTTCAGGTCCGCGATATCCCTGGTCTCCGGCTGATGCTCGCCAGCGAAGAAGGCCGCGAGCCAGGAACGCAGCTCCACGGCGGAACCAAGCGGCGGGCGATCCTCCTCAGCCAGGCGGACAGCGATTTCTCGCGCTTCCTCGAGAGCGGCATTGGCCTCCGCAGCTGTCCCAAGGGGTCCCAATGCCTGAACTAGATGTCGACCCAGGGCAGTCTCCAGGCGCTCGGTCAGGAGTTCGCGCACCACGCGAAACTCGAGAGTCTCCAGGTCGAACTGTACCGGCTCCATATCTCCACTCAGCATGGCGAAGCGGACCGGACCATCAAGGCTTGTGCGCTCCGGTTCGCCAAGTAGGCTTCCTGGCTGAGGTCCCAGGGGGCAGCGTTGCCTCGGGATCCTCAGGGCCGGGATGAACCGGAAGAAACCATGACAGAACCTGAGCAAGTAGGCTTCGCAACCCGCGCCATCCATGCCGGACAGGACCCGGACCCGAGCACCGGTGCGATCATGACCCCGGTCTACCTGACCAGCACCTACGTACAAGAGTCACCAGGGAAGCTCAAGGGCTACGACTACTCGCGTACCTGCAACCCAACCCGTACTGCACTGGAAGCGAACATCGCTGCACTCGAGAGTGGCGCACACGGCCTCTGCTTCAGCTCCGGCATGGCAGCCATCAATACGGTGCTCAACCTCCTGCAGTCCGGCGATCATGTCATCTGCAGCAACGACCTCTACGGGGGCACCTACCGGATCTGCACCACCCTCTATCAGAAGTTCGGGGTCGATTTCACCTTCTTGGACATGACCGACCTAGCGATCCTCGAGGGAGCAATGCGGCCGGAAACCAAGCTCGTAATGATCGAGAGCCCTTCGAATCCATTGCTCAGGCTCACGGATCTGAAGGCGGTCGCGGAGCTCTGCAAGACGCGTGGCATCCTCAGCGCCTGCGACAACACCTTCGCAACCCCCTACCTACAGCAGCCACTTGGTATGGGCATCGACATCACCTTCCACTCGACCACCAAGTACCTAGGCGGCCATTCTGACGTGATCGGCGGCGCGATCGTCGTTGACGATCCGGATCTGCATACGCGGCTAGCCCACTTCCAAAACACGGTCGGCGGCACGCCCGGGCCTCTCGACTGCTTCCTCACCATGCGCGGCACAAAGACTCTGCATCTCCGCATGGAGCGACACGCAGCCAACGCTCAAGCCATCGCCGAGAACCTCGAGTCACATCCGCGAGTGAGCAAGGTCCATTACCCAGGCCTCGCCTCCCACACGCAGTACGAGCTCGCCCAGAGACAGATGCGCAATCCAGGCGGCATGGTCTCCTTCGAACTCGATGCAAGTGTCGAGGATGCGAAGCGCGTCGCGTCCTCCTTCAAGCTCTTCGCACTGGCAGAAAGCCTCGGCGGCGTGGAGAGCTTGGTCGATCATCCGGCCACCATGACCCACGGGAGCATTCCTCGCGAGGAGAGAATCGCAGCGGGTTTCCAGGACGGCCTGATTCGACTCTCGGTAGGCGTGGAGGACCTGGAAGATCTTCTCGCCGACCTCACTCAGGGTATTGCCTTACTCGATCGCAGCTAAAGGCAGGCCCAAGTCACGGTTCTTCCCGGCCTAGCTCACTTTCCCAGGTGAGCTTAGCTGTGTGGTTGATCGATGGTGGCCCGCCCGCCCAAGCCCATGCTCGCATCGGAACCCGCAGCTGGGCTGGAGACTTCGCCAGGAATCTCAGAAGCAGGGGCTGACTCCCCATCCTCATCATCGCCGGAGACCTTCTTGCGCATGAGCCGTCCAACCTTGAACTTGACGATGCGCTTGGAGGGAACATCTACCTTCTCCAAGGTGCGCGGGTTCTGCGCGCGCCGCGCCGCCCGTTCCTTCGTCTCGAAGACTCCGAACTCACGGAATTCCAGACGGTTGCCGGCGGACAACTCGGAGATGATCGAGTCGAGGAAGGACTGGATGATGTCCTTCGCAACGACCTTGGTCACGCCTGTCTTCTCCGCTATGCGGTTGACCAGTTCTTTCTTGGTGACGGTCCTCATCCCATGCCTCAACTAAAGGTGGCAAGCTCCCCTCGAAGAAGCCGAAGACCGCAGCGCAGGGAAGATGCTTCCACCATTCCTTGCCCTGCCTCGACAGCTTGGCTCGAAGGGAATAAGTTTCTGTCAATCATACTGTTGTGAAGACAGATAGGGGCAATTTCCCGGCCTTCCCGGGACTGCTAAGAGCAGACTCAAGCTTTCTCGCTCGCATTGAGCAATACGGCCCAAAGGATTTGGCAGCTTTCAGCAGCCCCACCCTTGGCCGCTCGGTCAAGGCTGCGCTGAGCTCCTGGGTGCGCTGCCAGGAGATTGGGTCGAAGACTTACTACGTAAAGACTTACGACTACCCCTCCCTACGCGCCAAGGGCCGGGGATGGCTCCGGAATACCGCCTTTGCTGAGACTAGGGCCGAGCGGGAATACCGAGCCCTTCGCTGGCTTGCCCGGGCAGGCTTTCCCGCCCCGCGCCCTGCCGCAGTCTGGCTAGACCGGACTTTCCTTGGTGTCAACCGAGCCTGCCTGGTCACCGAAGCCTGGCCAGGCCGCCCAGTCGATAGGCTCCTCCTCGAACTTGACCCTGGGCAGGGGCGCTCCCTCTTGGCCGATCTACGCGGCCAAATCGAGTCGATGCACGCACTGGGTTTCCGCGATCGGAATATGGACCTGCGCAACTGGCTAGCGCGCTCCAGTGGAGAAGGCCGCTGGGAGCTGGCCAAGATAGACTCGCCTCGGTTTCGTCTCCTGCCGCCAGGACCGGCTCGGGATCCATTGGCGGCAGAAGATTGGTCCAGGCTGCGCTCCTCCCTGGCACGCAGCGGCCCGATGGCCTCACTCCTGGACACCCGACTACTCGGACCAAAGCGGCCCCCACCTGCCTAGAAGTCCTGCAGGCGCACCGGCAGATCAGGCCGGGGACCGAGCAATTGATCGATCTCGCGCAAACGCATGGGCACGGTCAACCACTGATCGAGTTGGTCATAGGCAGTGCCTTGAGCACCGTTCTCGAGATAGTACGTGTAGGCCAGTCGCGCCTTCGGCCAATAGCGGCGTCGCCCCTCCTCACTATCGTCAGCGAGCGCTTGGTAGTAGAGATTACCCAGATTCAGCACAGCTTCGGCGCGAGACGGGTCCAGACGTAGGACCTGGTGATAGCTATCAAGCGCGGCCTGCAGTTGCCCCCGCATCCAGGCGATCGCTGCCTTGTCCATCAAGGCCTCCACATCCAAGTCATCGAAGCCAAGCAAATCGTCTACCAAAACTTCCGCGTCATCCAGGTCACCGAGCTCGTAGATGAGCAAGCTCAGGTAGTCCTTCTTCACGCTTTGATTGCTGGGACTCAATCGCACCAGGGTTCGATAATGCCCAGCAGCCTCGGAGTATCTACCTAACTGGACCATGACCTCGGCGATGGCCTGATTTGCCGCGATGCTCGCCGGCTCCGCCATAACCGCATTACGCAATTCATCCAGGGCGCGCCCGGTGCGTTGGCTACGGCGATAGACCGCTGCCTTGTCCACGTAGGCCCGATAGAAGGTCTCATCCCAGGCAACGACCCGGTTCAGTAAGTCGAGACGGTCACGATTGTTGTCTACCAGCCGTGAGCGGAGGTAGAGGACCAACGCCTGGTCCCCCGCATGGTCGAAGCTTGCGTAGTACTCGCGCATCGCAGCCTCGCCCGCAGCTCCCGCATCGATCGCCGCGTCCTGGTACAGCAGGTGTCCGCGAATGAACTCCGGACAGGCCAGCACCGTGCTTCGCAGTAGCGGCAAAGCCTGCTCATACTCACCCGCATTGGTGTGCAAACGGGCCTGCTGATAGGCCGCTGCAGATTCTGGCAGGGCACAGACTTCGTAATGCTCACTTGCCCGGCCAATGCTTCGGCAGGCCGTGAGCCCCAGCAATGCCAGGAACAGCCAGCCGGCCTTCATCTCACTGGATCACGCCGGAAGGACCCATCCGAAATTCTGAGACTGCGCATGTTCTGCTGACCACTCTCATTTGCCAAGGTCACCGCCTCGGCGTCCACGCTGAGGGTAAGGTTCTGCCTGCCGCCAAGGACCTCGAGGATGAGATCCTCCTCAGCGGCAATCTGTGTCTTGCCTATCTGAAACATCATCACCGGCTCACGCTCGATCGCGCGATAGTGATAGCTGGTGCCACCATCGGGTCTCTCTTCGCGAGTGACCTCGTGTGCCGGCTTCACCACTCTGCTCGCGAGAAACTCGTCGTAGAAGTTTGCAGTCATCCGGACGCGGACGGAGCGGGCCACGAGAGTTTGCGCATCCATGAATGGCGACATGATCCTGCTCTCTTCAGCTGCAAGCGCTTCGGCTGTGGCTGGCTTTGGGCTGGCGCAGGCAGTCAAGGTGAATATTGGCACGAGCAAGAGCAGCCTGTTCATGATTATCTCCCTGTCAGAGTCCGACGCGCTCACGGACCAAGTCCATGGTCTCCTTGGCTACCGCACGCGCTCTGTTACCGCCTTCGTTCAAGATCTCGTCGATTGCACCCTGATTCGCCCGTAGCTCCTGGGCACGCTCACGAATAGGTCCTTTGACCTTCTCGAGATTGCCCGCAAGCGACTGCTTGCAGTCTACGCAACCGATGCTAGCGGATCTGCAGTCAGCAGCAATCTGCTCGCAAGTTGCAGCATCCGAGAAGTAACCATGGTAGCTGAATACATTGCAGATCTCCGGCCTGCCGGGATCGTTGCGGCGCAGACGCTGAGGATCAGTCTTCGCACCGCGCAGCTTCTTCATGGTCTCTTCAGGTTCTTCGAAGAGTCCGATCTCGTTGCCTCGTGACTTGGACATTTTGCTTTCGCCATCCAATCCCATCACTCGCGGAGCCTTCGCTGGCACCACTATTGGCTCGGGAAAGGTCTGCCCGTAGATGCCGTTGAAGCGACGCACGATCTCTCGTGCCAGCTCGAGATGTTGCACCTGATCCTCCCCCACCGGCACTCGATCCGCTCGATAGATGAGAATGTCCGCCGCCTGCAGCACTGGGTAGGTAAAGAGGCCGGCGTTGATGTTGTCCGCCTGGAATTGGGACTTGTCCTTGAACTGGGTCATCCGATTGAGATCACCCATCTGAGTCATGCAGCTGAATACCCAGGCAAGCTCGCTGTGCTCCGGGACCTGGGACTGAACGAAGAGAACAGCACGCTCCGGGTCTACTCCTGAGGCAAGGACGCCAATCGCCAGCTCGCGCACAGCCAAACGAAGTTCCTGTGGCTCAGGGCGAGCGGTCAAGGCATGCAAGTCGACGATGGAGAAATAGCATTCATACTCCTCCTGCAGGCGCACCCAATTCAGCAAGGCACCGAGATAGTTGCCGATGTGCAAGCTCCCAGTCGGCTGGATTCCGGACATGATGCGCGACATGCGGGGAGAGTACCCAAGTTGGTGCTGAGAAGGATGGTCTTTCTTCGTCGCTAGAGTATGGTTCTGCGCCATGGGTGGTTCGGTCGCTCGACGACAATCCACGGGAATGCGCAATCAGCCAGGTCTTTACCTGAGCCTGCTCCTTGCTGCCTGCACCCTCACCTCCTGCACATTCCTGCCGAGCGAGTTCAACCTCTCGCCAATTTTCAGGCAGCGGCTGGACGAGCAAGGCAATGTCGCCGAACTCGACTTCCTTTGGCCGATCTTCCACTACGAGGTGACTCCAAGCGGCGGCGTAGACTTCCGCATCCGCCCCTTCTACCGCTACCTCGAAGAAGAAGAGGATGTTCCCAGCGGCAGCCGCAGGGTCACCGAACAGCAGTTCATCTGGCCCCTGGGGATGACCAGAGACGATGGCGAAGAGAGCTACAGCAGGCTATTCCCCCTATGGCGCTCACACACTCGGCTCAATGACCAGGATCAATGGGACAAGGACTGGTACTTCCTGTTCCCGTTTGTCTGGGGCGGCAGCAGCGAAGACGGAAGCGAGGACTACTTTGGAGTCTTCCCGATCTACGGCGATTTTCCGGACTTCCTGACCTACGAGCGATTCCAGTTCATCCTTTTCCCCTTCTACCTGGGTCTCGAAAAGGACGAACGCGTAAGCAACATCTTCATCTGGCCATTCCTCGGCTACGGCCATGGTGGCGAGGGCAGCTGGTGGCACCGGGTCCTGCCCCTGTATTCCTACGCCGTCGACCCGAGCTACCGCCGCTTCGCCTTTCTATGGCCCTTCTTCAGCTGGGGAACTGAAGAATTGGACTCGGGCGATCCGATCTCCCAGTTCTTCTTTTGGCCCATCTATGGCTTCCGCGAGAGCCAGAAGCTCGCAGCCTGGACCTTCCTCTGGCCCTTCTTCAAGAAGGTCAGCATTCAGGACCAACTCTTCTATCTGGATCTGTTTTGGCCCATCTTCCGCTACAACAACGACCGGCGTGAATCGAACCCGATCTTCCAGTGGTGGTTCTGGCCCTTGGTCGCTCAGACTGTCACCGGGCACCAGCGCGCCTGGAACTTTCTATGGCCATTGATCTGGCTGCGCGAATATGACGACCCCAACGGCAGCGACAAGGAGAGCTGGTTCTTGCCCTTCTACTGGCAGATCGACCGCGAACGTAAGGACGGGAGCGAGGACCGACATCGCAGGGTCTGGCCCCTGTACAGCAGTACCGAGGACGAACTCGGCAGAGGCGAATGGCGGGCATTCTCTCTCTGGCCATGGCGACTCGGCAACGATCGCGGCACCACCGCAGCCTATTCCTGGCTCTGGACAATCGCCGAGGGGCGCAAGCGCGCCGTGGATGATGAGAGTTTCAACCTGGCGGCACACCTCTATACCTCGCGGACAAGGGGCGAACGCAAGCAAGCCAGCGTCCCACTGCTCTTCAACTACGAATCGGATAGCGAAGGCTCCGTGATCCGGCTCTTCCAGTTCATTCCCATTTGGTTCGGGGGCGCAGCAGAGACGCCGGCTTCGCCAGTTGAGGCTGGAGGCAGCGAGCGATGAGCTTTCTGGCTGACACCGGCAGCTATGCTCGCCAATCGGTCCTCGCCGCAGGTTACACCTTCGGCCTGGGGATCCGCACCCTCGGCGCCCTTCTCTACCTACCCCGTCGCTATCGCTTCACCCTCGATCACGCCTTTGCCGCCGGCGTGCGCGCCTTACCAGTGACCGCGGTGGTCGCCCTATTTGCCGGGATGATTCTTGCCCTGCAGACCGGCATCGAGCTCCGCAACTTCGGGCAATCCGAGATGATCGGCACCATCACCTCCCTGTCCATGTGCCGGGAGATGGGCCCATTCATGACATCGATCATCCTCGCCGCCATGGTTGGATCCTCCATGGCGGCAGAGATCGGGACCATGAAAGTCTCCGAGGAGGTAACCGCCCTCGACGTCATGTCGATCGACCCAACCAACTACCTGGTCCTGCCTCGGGTCGTGGCCCTCACCATCATGTGCCCCTTGCTGACCGTGTTCAGCAATCTCATCGGCATCGCCGGCGGAGCAATTGTCGGACAGACCCACCTGGACGTGAGCCAGCTCTTCTATTGGGTCTCGGTGCAAAACGCCCTCTTTGCCCAGGAGAACATCCTGCCAAAGGATGTCTACGTTGGCCTGTTCAAGTCGATCATCTTCGGCTTCACCATCTCGACCGTCAGCTGCGCCGCTGGCCTGCGGGCAGACGGCGGGGCACTGGGCGTCGGTCGCGCCGTGCAGCACGCGGTCATGACATCGATCGTTCTGATCATCATCTTCGGCTACATCATCACCTGGTTCTTCTACTTCCTCATCGACACTTGATCGAACTCATCGACGTCCACAAGACCCTCGGTGGTCACGAGATTCTGCGCGGCATGAGCTTCAAGATCGGCGCAGGGGAGAACTACGTACTGATGGGTCGATCAGGCATCGGCAAGAGCGTCACCCTCAAGCACGTAATCGGGATCTTCAAACCGGATTCGGGCCAGGTTCTGGTCGACAACGATGACATCGCCACTTTGACCCGTGACCAGCTGCAGGACCTGCGCAAGAGAATGGGCTATCTCTTCCAGGGCGGTGCCCTGCTGAACTGGCTTAGCGTCGCAGAGAACGTCGCCCTCCCCCTCAACGAGCACAGCAAGCTCGCCAAGAGTGAGCTCATGGACCGGGTCATGAAGGTCCTCGAGATGGTCGGCATGGACCATGCCGCTGGACGCCTTCCCGCGCAGATCTCAGGCGGCATGCGGCTGCGCACAGGCATCGCGCGCGCCCTCATCACCGAGCCAGAATACGTGCTCTACGACGAGCCCAACGCTGGCCTTGACCCGATTATCTCCGGACAGATTCACCGCCTGATCGCTGAGGTCCGCGATCGACTGGGAGTAACCGGACTGGTTGTCACCCACAGTCGTGCCTGCGCCTTCGAAGTCGGCGACCGGATCGGGATCATCGACGAGGGACGCATCATGGAAGAAGGCAGCGTCGCAGAGATGCAGGCCTCGGAGACGGGTTTGGTAAGGAGCTTCATGGGCGGCGGCGCCGACTGAGCATCGCGCATCCGAGCCCGGCTAAGATAACAATCGAGGAACGAGCATGAATCGAGGCAGACAGGACGTCCTTCTAGGCATCGTTTTCTTCGGTGGTTTGGCCACCCTACTTTGGGCAACGACGGCTCTGACGGACCTGTCACTGCAGGCTCGACCACAGATACAAGTGCTCTTCCGAGACGTTTCCGGACTTCGAGTCGGGGATCAGACCTATGTCCTGGGCCACAACTGGGGACAGGTCTCGGAGATCCGCTACCAGCAGAGCAGCCTGCCCGAAGACCGGATCACGGTCACCCTCGAGCTCGACGAGGAACTCGAGATGAAGTCCGACATGGACATCAAGATCATGGATGCGAGTCTGCTCGGCGCCAAGCGTATCGAGATCGACCCAGGCGTGGCCCCACAGACCTGGCCCCTGGGCCTGCCCTTCCGCGGCAGAGTTCAGAAGAACGGCATCGACGCCCTCGGCGACATGGTCAACAGCGAGGACTTCAATGCCATCGTCACCGGTCTGCGTAGCGCCGTCGACAACCTCAACTCTTCTGATTCGAGTCTTGGCAAACTCCTGCTGGACTCGGTGCTTTACGATCAGCTCAACGCTGCGGTACAGAGTGCTCGTCGCAGCTTCGAGGAACTGGAGAAAGGCGAGAGCCCCCTGGGCAGACTGATCTACAGCGCGGAAATGGGGGCGACGATCGATTCTGCCATCAACAGAGTGGACAGTGTCGCCGCCAAGATCGACGAGGGCGAAGGCACTCTCGGCATGCTCGTCAACGACACCGAAACCGCCGAGAACGTCAAACAGGCGATTGAGAGCTTCCGCAATGTGGGGGTCAAGATAGACACCGGTGACGGCACCATCGCCCGCTTGATCAATAGCACAGAGACCGCAGACAACATCGACGCGGCCATCGTCAATTTTGGGGATGTCTTCGCCAAGGCCAATGATCCGGAAGCCGGCATCGTCGGCGCCCTCATCGCCGATGCCGCTCTCCGCGACAAATTCGTCAGTATCGTGGAAGACGTGGAGGCGATTATCACCGAGGCACGGGAAGGCAACGGGCTGATCGCCAACCTGATCTACAACGAGGAGTGGACCAGGAGTTTCGACCGCATCCTCACTCAGGTGAGCCGGGCAGTCGAAGACGCTCGCGAGGCGGCACCCGTCGGCACCTTCTTCCAAGTGCTCGCGGGCGCCTTCTAGCCCAGCGCTAGGCGGCGGCGCGCATGCCGTCGCCCAGCGCTGCCTGAATTCGGCCGTGGATTCGGCGCCGTGCTCTGAAGACCACCATCTTCAGGGCCTCGGGACGAATCTCGAGGATCTTGGCGAGCTCCGCATAGCGCATGTCCTGCACCTCGACCATCTGCAGCACGAAGCGCTCGCGCTCACTCAAAGAACTGTAAGCATCCAGGTAGATCGCAAGGAAGAGGACCATGGCCTTGCTGACTTTCTCGCAAGCCTCCCGGTCCATGACCAGGCGACTTGGTTCCCGCTGCCTGACATCTGCCTCACAGGCCAAGATCTCCATGGGCACGAGGGTCGTGTCCGGTCCACTGCGATGAACACGCAGCTGACGCCTGATCGCATTGTCGATAATGCGCGCCGACCAGGCACGGAAGGCACCAGGACGCCGGCCATCGAAGTTCTTCGGGTAGCGATAGATGTTGATCGACGCATCCTGAAGAACCTCCTCCGGGTCCAGATTGGCGGCCAAATAGCGCAAACCGGAACGCACCCGACGGAGGAGCTGAGGGCGACTCTGCTCCATGAGCATGTTGAATGCCTCCGCAGAGCCTGAGCGACGGTAAAGATCCATCAGCTGGGTGGAGATTGCAGACTCCCAGGCCGAGCGGTCGCTGGCATCCAGATCGAATTGCTTCCCAGGATCCGGGCACCCCTGACGCTCGAGGAAGGACAGGGCTGTGCAGCTCGGATCGCGGAAGCGATTCTCAGTCGAAGCCTTGTCAGGGCCGCTGCGGGAGATTGCCGTCTGTTCGAGGAGGCTGGTCATGACCCACCTGAATGCGAAACCCAGGCCACATGGGCGTTTTGGCGCCAAAAAGAATCGGCTTTGTAAGCTGCTATAGCACAGTCGCTTATGACGCCTCATCTGAGCTGTGCAGAAATGCTCGGCGACAGGGTTGTGGCAAACCGAACAACCCTTGAGCGCTTTGCTGCGAATTCCGATCCAAGGGAAGTGCATCCCGAGCAGCTGAACGTGCAAGCGACAGATACCATCAACCCACTGCGGTCCCTGCCCTCGATCCTGGCCATCCGGGATCTACGCCGGCGGATCCGGACCTGCCCCATCCTCGGCAGCAGCCACGAGGACCTGGTCAACCTCCTCTCCCTGGATCCACTGACCACCCTGCGATGCCTCCGCCAGGCCCAGAGTCAGGTCAATATCCAGAATCGACCGCTGAACACCATTTCGGATCTGGTTTCCTGCCTGGGCCGCAGCCTGGTCATGCGCGCCCTCGACACCCCGGTGGTGAGCAGCGTCGGAACCAGCGCCATCCGCGAGCTATGGCTGCATAGCCTGGCCACAGCCGCCGCTGCTCGCGCTCTCGCCGAGAGCAGTGGCGTCATGGATCCAGAGGCCGCCTATCTCCGCGGCCTTCTCCACGACATCATGTACTGGCTCCACTACCTGGGTCTGCACGACAGGGGTGAGCCCTTCGAGCTGCCCGCCTCCCAGTGGATCGAGCAATGGCGTCTCCCGAAGTCCATTGTCACTACAAATCTGCCGCAAATCGGCGGTGATCGGGATCCCCATGAGCTGACCATGGAGAATCCATCAGCTCTAATCGGTGCGGCTGAACTCCTGGCTGAGCTTGCGGACTTCAACCATCCAGAAGATCGAGATTCCCTCACCCGCAACCTACTTCTCTCGGCGGTCACCAAGGAAAGCCTCGTTCTGGCCAGTGATCTGCGCATCAAGATACGCAACCTCCTCGATAGCTGTGGCATCAGCAGCAGCTTCGAAGAGGGCGAACCGGAACAGACAGAGAGCTATGAGGACCTACGACTCTACTCCAGTCGGTCGCTGGGGCATCAGACCGAACTGATCGGCAGCCTGCTCCATTGCAGCAAGTCCACGACCTATCGAGGCATCGTTACCGTCGCCACTTCCGCGGCCCTGCGCTACCTGGATTTCGACAGGGCCTTCTTCGTGCGCTGGAACCAGGAAAGCAACCAATGCTGGGTCAAGGCAAAGGCAGACCGATCCACATGCCCACTGATGCCTGCCACCCTCAAACCCACCGAAGAGGAAGCACAGGTACTGCGCGCCGTCCTAACCGAGGACGAGCCGCAGCTCATGCGGCGCAAGATTCGCACCAACGGGCTCATGGATCTACTCGGCGCGGACTCGACCCTCATCGTCGCCCTCAATCCCGAGTTCGACATGCCGACCTTTCTGCTTCTCGACCGAAGTATCACCGGGCGCCCAATCAAGGTCGTAGAAGACGGACTCAACGCTGCCGCACTCGGTGGCACCGCATCCATCCTCGCGGACAATCTACGCATGCGCCTCGAGCGCATCCGCGCGCAGCGCTTCGCCCTTATCGATCCCCTGACCCGCCTGGCGAATCGAGCCGTCGGCTTGCATGCACTCGAACGCGAGATGGCCCGGGCCAAACGCGAGGGCAGCAGCTTGTCCGTGCTGATGATCGACCTGGATGAGTTCAAGACTATCAACGACCGCCATGGTCACCTGGTCGGCGATCAAGCCCTGAGAAAGACCGCCAGCGTCCTGAAGAAGGTGGTTCGCAAGTCGGACATCGTTTGCAGATATGGCGGCGAAGAATTCCTGGTCGTTCTGCCCGACACTTCGGCGGACTACGCCTCGATACTCGCCACGCGGCTCTTCGTTGCGGTGGAGGATGCTGGCAAGGATCGCAACCTGGGAGTCACCGTGTCCATCGGACTGGCCACTTTGCGTGCCGACGACGAATCGACGGATGCCCTGGTCAATCGGGCCGACATGGCCCTCTATGCGAGCAAGAGCCGGGGTCGGAACAGATTCTCAGTCGATGTGGACTAGATTCCAGCAAAGGAATCGCGCCGTAGCCCGACAGGCTTCGGCCATCCAGACCTAACTATCTGATGCCTTGTATCTTGCAGAGCACCCCCTGGGGGAAGCGAGGGGACTCAGGGGGAGGCTTTACGGAGACCCCGGGCATTTCTTATGGTGCAGGGATCGTGCAAGACTGCGACTGCTGTAGTACGCGGCCGGGTGGGAATCGTTGAGCGAAACCGCTGACACCCATTTACCGGCCCCATTTCTGGCATCCACATATTCGGCGCAAGCTTCTCTCTCGTCAGAGGAGCCAACGGCTCTGCTCTGGATAGGGGCTTGTGTGTGCCTGCTCGTGGCAGCATCGGGCTCCTTCTGGGCCGTTTCCCTGCTCCTGTACTCGCCTACCAAGTTGGCTCGGCGCATGCAGTCCGAGATTGACTGCGGCAGCATCGAAGAGCTGCAGCGCTACGGACCGGACTTCCAAGTCTTGGCCCGGATTCTGGCACTGGGCGGGCTGCTGAGTTCCGGCGCCCTGCTCATGATGGCGACCGGCGGCGCCTCTGAGACCTTCTGGCTGGTGGTGCCGAGCTTTGTGGCTCTCGCCATTCTACTTTGCGGTGTCTTGCCAACGCACATCGCCGAGAGACAGGCCGAACTCATCATCCAACACTCTCTCCCAGTCCTGCGCTTTCTCCGTGTCCTGCTGCGCTACCCATTGGTGCTACCCTTCCTGTACCTGGCCAAGGGCTTGAGCTGGCTCTTGCGCATTCGGGAGACGCCAGTCACCGAGCCGGAGGAAATCGCCGACGAGATCCTGACCGCGGTGAGCGACTCCGCCCACGAGACTCAGCTGCCTGAAGAAGAGAAGGGCTGGATCGAAAACATCATCGAGTTGAAGGATCAGCACGCCAGAGAGGCCATGACCCCGCGAACCGACATGGTTGCCCTCAGCGAAGAGACTGCGATCCTCGAAGCGGTACAGAAGGCCATCGACACGGGCTACTCGCGTTACCCCGTCTACCGGGAGAAGGTGGACAAGGTCGTCGGCGTCTTCTACGCCAAAGACGCTCTGAGCCTCATCGCCAACGGCAAGCGGGCTGCCATCGATACCGTCGGCGAATTGATGCGCAAACCCCTCTTCGTCCCGGACACCATCGGGCTCGCGGATCTGCTGGCAGAATTCCGGAGTTCCAAGGTCCAGATGGCAATTGTTCTCGATGAGTATGGCGGCACGGACGGCCTCGTAACCATCGAAGATGTCCTCGAAGAAATCGTGGGCGACATCAGCGACGAGTACGATCCGGAAGAAGAGGAGCAAATCAAGGTCATCGAGGCCGGTCGCGTCATCGAGACATCGGGACGAGTTCGCGTCGAGGACGTCAACGAGGTGCTCTCCGTGGCCATTCCAGAAGGCGATAACTACGAGACTGTAGCTGGTTTCGTCTTCTGCGCTCTGGATCGGATCCCCAGAGTCATGGAGACCATCGAGTTAGAGGGCCTGGAGATTCAGATACTCCGGGCTGACAACCGCCGCATCCGCCGCATGCGACTGCGGCGCCTCGATCTGGCTCCGAGCCAGAGCTGATGGCCGTCCTGCGGGCGATTGTCTGGAAACGAATCGACTTCCGCGAATCGAGCCGCCTCGTCACCCTCCTGACCAGAGAGCGCGGCAAGATGAGCGTGCTCGCCAAGGGGGCCCATCGCCCGAAAAGCCCACTTCTCGGCTGCCTGGACTTTCTCAACCTCCTGGAGGTCCACCTGGCTGGCAAGGGCCTGCCGATCCTCGGCCGCACGAAACTGCTCCATGAGGCGCGCGGACTTCGTGAGCCGCGCCGGTTTCTGGCCTGCAATTACCTCGCGGAGGTCTTTGATCGGGCCTGGGTCGATGGCCGGCAGGACATGGAGCTCTTCGACCTGGTCGAGGGCTCCCTCCTCCTGATCGCAGGCTGCCCACAGGAGGCGCTCCCGCAGGTCCTCGCAGGGATCGAACTGCGTCTACTCGCCATTCTCGGCCAGATCTCCGCCTTGGACCGCTGCAGCATCTGTGATCGCCTGATCGAGCAGGACCGACTCTTCATGGCCAAGGAGGTAGGCGGTCTCTACTGCGATCGACATAGACCAAAATCCGCACTGACCGCGTCGAAGGACGCCCTGCTCCGCCTCCGGGAGATTGACGAATCTCCGGGGCGAAGGTGGCCCAGCTTGCCAGGATCGATCCACGACCGCCGGGCTCTCGACATCCTCGGGATCTGGATCGGAAGTGCGGTAGAATACATGCCCAGAAGTCGGCAACGCCTGCTCAGGCAACTGCACTAGGCCCCCCGAACCCCCACGATGAGCGATCGAGATCGTCCGAGCCCGCTGCGAATGGGAATCATCCCCAGCCTTCTCATCCTGTTCTGCGCCTGCTCTTCGCCCCCACCGAAGGTCAGCGGCGGCATCATGGCCCAGCTCGATCAGGCGGAGAACCTGCTTAGTCAGGGAGATGCCAGGGGAGCGGAGGTGGTGCTTAACCGAGTCAACCCACAGGAACTCGAGGGCCCGGCTCTGGAGAGGCACGAGCTTCTATTGGCCATCAGCCTGCACGCCCTCGACGAGTCGTGGGACGCCTACAAGCTCATTGAAGACTTCCCTGATCGCCATTTTCTCAGTGACTACCAGCCCAGAGTAGAGGAGCTGACCTATCTGATTGGCGAAAAGCTCATCCAGAGCGACCGGAGCTGGTGGATCTTTGGCTCGGACAAGGATGACGGGATGAGAGTTCTCGCCACTTTCACCAGCCGCTATCCCACAAACTCGCACGTCGCCGACGCACTCAAGCTGCTTGGGGAAGCCGCCTTCCAGGACAGGGAATACGAAATGTCCCTGGAACGCTACAAGGAGCTGCGCGCCAACCACCCGCGCAGCGAATGGGCTCCACTGGCCAGTTTTCGCCTGGCGATCACCGCCTTCAAGATGCTCGAAGGCCCAGCCTACGATCAGAAGCAGATGGAGCAGACCAGTCAGGAGCTCAGCGACTATCTGTCCTTGGATCCGGAACGACCGGAGTTCCGCCAGGAAGCCGAGCAGGCCCTGATCACCGTCACCAGTTGGCTGGCGGAGAGGGAACTCATCAATGCGGACTTCTACAAACGCATCGGCAACGAGTATGGTGAGAACTACCACTTGAGGCTCCTCGTCAAGAACTTCCCTGACAGCCTCCCGGCGGCAAAGGCTCAACGGCGCCTGGCAGCTTCGGATCTGGACGACAACCAAACTGAGACGCCAATCCGATGATCAAGTCCATCTCCCTTCAGTTCAGCTTCAGCGCCTGCATGCTGCTTACCGGATGTGGCTACAGCATGGGCTATGAGGATGCGGGCGCGGTTCGATCCATCGCCATCCGGGTAGCAGGCAATGAGACCTTTCGCCAGCGCCTGGAGATCCCTCTGACGCGCGAACTGAATCGTGCCATGCACGTCTACACCGACTACCGACCAGCCTCCTTCAGCAACGCGGACGCGATCCTGAGCGTCGATATTGTCGACATCCGAGGCCGAAACCTGGTCTCGGCTGGCGGCCTCCCGGTGCAGGAGGGCGCCCTCGACTTTACAGCCGAGGTCAAGCTACTCGATCGGCGGAGCGGCGAAGTGCTGCGTCAACTGACCCGCGTGGATCAGGCTGAATTCCGGATCCCCGTGGGAGAAAGCGAAACAAGCGCAGAACTCGAAGCAGTTTCCGACCTGGCACGTAAGATCCTGCTTGCCCTCGAGGGAGACTTCTGACGAAGTACCTACCAGGATTCCAGAGATGCGAATCCACAGACGGGGGCTCCCCCTAAAATGGGCCAGAATCGATGACTAACGAGAGCAGACCCGAACCAAAGCCAGACGGGCAGAAGCCAGAGCCAGGCCAACAACGGCGACCCCGCGGAATCGGCGGAGTACTGCTGATCATGGCCCTCCTCCTGGCCCTTTTCGTGATGATCTCCAGCTCGGGCATGGAGTCGGAAGCCTCGGTTTACGACTTCTATGGCCACCTGGTGAACGGTCGAATCCAGGAAGCCCAGTTCACCGAGGACCGTATTCACGCCAAGGTGAAGCCCGAAGGATCGGATGGCAGCAGCACGATCGAACGCTTTGAGATCATTCCGGACCAGAGCTTCACCGAAAGCGCCCAACTCATCAAAGACCTGCTGCCCTGGAAGAACCAGCTGGATGAGACGCGGTACTTTCACGCCATCGACGAGTTTCGCCAGCACTTGAAGGACGGATCGATCAGTGTGCAGCGCGCCTTCTTCGTCACTGAACTCGGCACTCGCAAACTACCTGGCGACGAAACGGAAGCTCAGAGCAACCGGAAAACCCAGTACGCCACGGCCCTGATCACCTCCGGCAATCAGGATAGCTTTGTGCTCATCAAGCCCGATCCGCAGGACAGCAGCAATACGCTCCAGGATCTGAAGGCAGATCTCATTGCCGCCGGCACCAAGATCGACAACTTCCCTCTCTCCCTCGAGTTCAAGACCCTGCAGGTGGAGCGCAGTAACACTGCCATGTTTTACCTGATCGGAACGATCGGGCCATATCTGCTGCTCATCCTGATCGTCTGGTTCTTCATCATCAGACAGATGCGTGCGCCGGGCGGGTCCGGCGGGGTGCTCTCCTTCGGTCGCAGTCGAGCCGCGCTCTACACCAAGGAGAGCCGAACCAACGTGACCTTCGAGGACGTGGCAGGAATCGAAGAAGCGAAGGACGAACTCAAGGAGATCATCGAGTTCCTCAAGAACCCGGCCAAGTTTGCCAAGCTCGGCGGGAGCATTCCCCGCGGTGTCCTCCTGGTTGGCTCACCGGGCACCGGCAAGACGCTGATGGCCAAGGCCATCGCCGGCGAAGCGGAGGTTCCCTTCTTCAGCATCTCCGGCTCGGACTTCGTGGAGATGTTCGTCGGCGTCGGCGCCAGCCGAGTCCGCGACCTCTTCAAGCAGGCACGAGAAAACAGCCCCTGCCTGGTCTTCCTCGACGAGATCGACGCCGTCGGGCGAAAACGGGGTTCGGGCATGGGCGGCGGTCATGACGAGCGTGAACAGACCCTGAATGCCATCCTGGTTGAGATGGACGGTTTCGATAGCGACAAGGGCACGATCCTGATCGCAGCCACGAACCGTCCAGACGTGCTCGACCCGGCCCTCCTGCGTCCAGGACGCTTCGATCGCCAGATCGTGATCGACATGCCGGATGTGAAGGGCCGTGAGGACATCCTCAAGGTCCATGCTCGCAAGATTCGCCTTCACCCCAAGGTGCCCATGGAGGTCATCGCCCGAGCCACCCCCGGCTTCTCCGGCGCGGACCTGGCAGCACTGATCAACGAGGCAGCCATCCTCGCCGCCATGCAGGGCAGAGAATACGTAGAACTCGCCCAGCTCGAAGAGGCGCGCGACCGGATTCGCTGGGGTCGGGAGAAGCGCTCCCGTGCCATGCGCGAAGAGGACCTGAGGGTCACCGCCTACCACGAGGCTGGCCATGCACTCGTGTCGTCCCTCATCAAGGATCTCGATCCGGTCCACAAGGTGACGATAGTCTCCCGCGGAATGGCCCTCGGCGCGACCATGTCTCTGCCCGAGCGCGATGACTACCACATGCGCGAGCGCAAGATGCTCGGCATGATCGCCATGTGCTACGGCGGACGCATCGCCGAGGAGATCGTCTTCGGCGACATTTCCGCCGGCGCGTCCAATGACATCGAACAGGCGACCAAGATTGCCAAAGCCATGGTCTGCGAGCTGGGCATGAGCAAGAAGGTCGGCCCGATCAAGTACACCATCTCCCAGAACAACGACTTCCTCGGCAGGGACTTCGCAGTCGCCCCGGAAGTCTCCCAGGCAACCCTGGAGGTCATCAACAACGAGGTGCAGCGCATCTGCGAAGAGCAGTACGCCCGAGCAAAGGAGATGTTGGCTGATCGCCGCAAGGAACTGGATCTGATTAGCGAGGGTCTCCTCGAATTCGAAACCCTCACCGGGGAGGAGCTTGCCGCCATCCTGCGCGGTGACGACCTCGCCGAGTACCGGGCGGCACGCCTCCGAGGCGAACAGGCCCAGTCCTCTGGGAACAAGCAGGCGAGCAAAGATGAGCCCGATGTTGGCCTCTCTGGCGCTGAAGGACTGGCCCATCCCTGAGTAACCATGCTGATTCAGAACCCGGGTGCATCCGATCTCGAACTTGGAGAAGGGCGCACCCGACTGATGGCGGTCCTCAATGTCACGCCGGACTCGTTTTCTGATGGCGGACGCTTCCTGGACAGCTCCGCTGCCATCGACCAGGGCCTGAGCCTGACCGAGGCAGGCGCCGATATCCTCGACATCGGTGGCGAAAGCACTCGCCCTGGGCACGAGCAGATCAGCCCGGAAGAGCAGTGCCGACGGATTCTGCCGGTGATCAAGGCGCTCAGAGCGCGGCTGTCCATACCGATCTCGGTGGACACCACGCGCCGGGAGGTCGCCGCCGCAGCCATCGATGCGGGCGCCACTTGGATCAATGACACCTCGGCCCTGCAAGAGGACGAAAGCCTTGCCGAACTTGCCGCCGAGCAGGGCTCTCCTCTGGTGCTCATGCACCGCTTTCGGCCTGCCCGGCGCCCTGGAATGGGCGCAGAGGGCCGAGCACTCATGCAGGAAATCGCCGACCACCTGGCCTCGCGCATCAGTTTGGCCGAATCCAAAGGCGTGGACAGGCAGCAGATTCTTCTCGATCCCGGGATTGGCTTCGGCACTCTGCCCGAGGACAACCACGCCATGCACATGCATATCGAGCCCCTCCGGGAACTCGGACGCCCGCTTGTCTATGGCCCCTCGAGGAAGTCCTTCCTCGGCCACATCACCGGCAAGCCGCCAGATCAGCGCCTGATGGCAACCGCTGCCAGCGTTGCCTGCCTTGCTCTGGCTGGCGTCGAGATCATCCGTGTGCATGATTTGATGGAGATGCGCGAAGTGGTCGATGTGATTGACGCGATTCGAAATACCAGCTCCATGAGCGAGGCAGGAGGACGCAGCTAGTTGGACACCCTGAAGATGATGATCGAGATGGCCGTCTTCTCCGTCGGCATCTACCTCGTGCTGCGATTCCTCCGGGAAACGCGCGGATCAGGAGTGGTCCGCGGCCTCATCATCGTGCTACTCGGCGGCCTGGTGGCCTTCCTGACCCTCATCGACAGCATGGAGCTGCAACGCCTGGGTCTCGTTTTCGAAGAAGTCACCGCGACGATCGTTCTGGCCCTGGTCATCGTCTTCCATCAGGAGATCCGACGAGCATTCGTGCAATTGGGCGACTCACAGATCTTCGGCGGGTTTTTTCGCCGTGAGGTCAAGACCATCCAACGTCTGCTGCGTTCTGTAGCGCGACTGAGCAAGGAGCGGGTAGGTGCTCTCATCGCCATCGAGCGCGAGGGTTCCCTCGCAAACCTGGCCGAGACCGGAGTGCACATCGACGCCGAGCTCAACTCCTTCCTTATCGAATCCATCTTCTACCCGGGAAGCGCCCTGCATGACGGGGCCATAGTCGTGCGTGGCGATCGCCTGGTTGCTGCCTCCTGCCTCCTGCCCCTCAGTCAAAACCAGGACATCGACAAGCGCCTCGGCACTCGTCATCGTGCGGCCCTGGGCCTAACCGAAGAGAGCGACGCCCTCGCCATCGTCGTCTCGGAAGAGACCGGCACCATCTCCACCTCCGTCGGCGGCAAGCTCGCCTACGGGGTGGACCTGGAGCATCTGGAGAAGGCCATCAATGAGCACCAGCACGGTCGCGCCCACCGCAGCTCCCCGAAGGAGCGGCGGAGCACCGCCGGCATCATCAAGGCAATCTTCGCGGATCCCTATCGCAAGCTCATCGCCCTCGGACTGGCTCTGACTCTTTGGCTCTATCTGGACCGGCAGGTCACCGGCAGCGAGACGATCGATCCGCAGCTCGCCATGGTCACCAGCATCGCGAATGAGGCGAGCGACCTGGACTTCGGCCATACTCAACTCAGCGTCGTGCTCAACGATTGGCAGTACAGCATCGAGGAATTCCGTAACACCTCTGAGCCGATCCCCAGCGTCGAGATCACCCTGAAAGGCACCAACAGTGACCTGGCGGAGTTTGAACGCGAAGTCGAGAGCCTGCGAGTGGAACTCGATACTAGCGAGTTGAATGATCAGCGACCGAAAGTCGACTTCCGCCTCGACGACCTGGTCATCCGCCCACTGAGGTTCGAACGCCTGCTATCGAGCATGAAGCCACGAACTGTGCGCGTGAATCTGGTCCGCAACGACGAGAGAACTGTTCCCATCAGTCATGAGCGGGTCAGCTGGGAAACTGACGGCAGCGAACTCCTTGTCGAAGAGGCACGATTCACCCCCAGCACTGTCAAGCTCCGTGGGCCAGTGACCATGCTTGAACTCTTCAGGAACAAGAGCCGAGTCTTCACGGCCAAGCTGCACAGTGGGATCACCGGTGCCGGCAGAAGGAGTGGCGACCTGTTCCTCAATGAAGAAGATGGCAAGGACATCACGATGAGTCCAAGCTCCGTGCCCTTCACCGTGCCGGAGATCCCGGAGTTCATCAGGCACGAGCTCGAATTGCGAGTCTTCCTCAACGACACCATGCTCAGCGAAGCCCAGGCTTCGGGCCTGCAACTACCCACAAAGGCACTATTCTCCTTCGAAGCAGCAGGCGGGCTCGATAGCCGACTTCGCCAAGAGCTCGCCGACAAGTCGGATTGGGTCTGGCAAAATATCTATGTGATGGTGCAGCCTGAACCACAGGATCTCGCCGATGTGGCCAAAGGCAACCTGATCGGACAGCTCAAGTTCGTAAACAGCTCTCGCTATCGAGAAGGCACGGATTACCGACTTGGAGAGACTCTCTTCGTCGAGTTCAACATCAAGAACTGATGAGCGAAGACTCTGCGGAGACGCCCTTTCAGGCCCCCAGCTTTGGCACCGACGGTCTGCGCGGCAGCGTCGGCACCCCACCCATGGATCCTGAGACCATGCGCCGAGTGGGTGCCGCCTTGGGCATCTGGCTACAGCGCCAGGGCCCGGAACGCAAACGAGTCGTCATCGGCAACGACGGTCGTGATTCGAGCATCTGGATCCTCGAGTGCCTGGCACAGGGGCTCTGGGCCACAGAGACTGGAGTGGTCGATGTGGACCTCTGCAGCACACCGGCCTTGGCCTATCTGGCAGCGACGGAGAACTTCGTGGGCGGAGTCATGATCAGCGCCTCCCACAATCCGGCCAGCGACAACGGCATCAAGATCTTCGATGATTGCGGGAGCAAGCTGAGCGACGAAGCGGAGGCGGAGATCGCGGATCTCAGCACGAAGCTGGACTTCGATTCCGGCGAAAAGATGGGCATCAAGGAAGGCCGCGAACTACTCAGCAAGTACGGCGAGTGCCTGGCGAATCGCTTCAGCAGCCTCGAACTTGACGGCACCACCATCGTGATAGATGCGGCCAACGGCGGAGCTTCCAACCTGGCACCTGAGATTCTGCGCGGGCTGGGTGCCGACGTGGTGGACATGGGCTGCGAACCGGACGGCTACAACATCAACGCCGGGGTCGGCGCACTGCATCCTGAACACATCGTCGAGGCCGTGCGAGCCAGCGGTGCCGTCATGGGGATCTGCCTGGACGGCGATGGCGACCGCGGTATCTACGTGGACGATCAGGGCACGACCCGCAATGGCGACGACATACTGGCCACCCTTGCGCCCCACTTTCAGGCCTCAGGCCGCCTACCGGCGAAGACCGTGGTAGCGACGGTCATGAGCAACCTGGGCCTGCGCAAGCATCTGGAAGGCGAGGGACTCAGCCTGGAAATGACACCGGTCGGTGACCGCAGCGTCACCGAACGCATGCGAGCCGGGGGCTTCGCCCTCGGCGGCGAACAATCCGGGCATGTGATCATCGCCCAGGAGGGCCCCTGGGGCGGGGATGGGTTGGCCACGGCTCTCGAGATCCTGTCCATCCCCGGGGTGCTCGAGAAGGGCAGCAGCGGGGTATTCAGGAGCTTTGTCAGATACCCGCAGAGCCTGATCAACGTCGCGGTAGGCAGCAAGCCTGAGCTCGAAGAGGTGCCCGGAGTTGATCAACTCCGCCGGGAGATCGAAACGGAACTCGCCGGAGATGGTCGTGTGTTCTTACGCTACTCGGGCACAGAGAACCTATGCCGCGTCCTGGTGGAGGGACCGGACGAGAACATGGTCGCTACGGCGGCACAGAAACTCGCCGACCTCATCCGCGAACATCTCTCGCCATGAGCGGAGATTCGGTAGCGGTCCTCGGCATTTCAGCCAGCGAGAATCTGTCCTGCGCTCTCCGTTTCGAGGATCGACTCCACGAACGGGCAGCTGAGCGAGGAACAAGATCCGCTGGTAAGCTCGCCGCCTTCGTGGCCGAGGCTCTCAGCGAGGCCGAGTGCAAGGCACAAGACATCGCCGAGATTCGAATCGACATCGGCCCCGGCTCCTATACCGGCCTGCGGGCAGCGATCGCCTTTGCACAGATGGCCGCGGGTTTCGCGCAAGCTAAGATCTTCACGACGAGCAGCTCCGAGCTACAAGTTGTGGCTGGGCTCGCCACAGGCAAGCTGCCTGCGGGCGCCTTGGTCAGCGCTCTGCGTAAGGGCACGGGTGGTCGCCTCCTCTGCACCGATCTGCAAGTTGGCGATAAGGTACGAGTTCATAGCGAAACGAGAGCCTGGGAACTTGGCGAGCTCCTGCAACAGCTGCCCCCAGAAAGGCTCCTGCTGGTCTCTGCAGGCCTGGAGACTGCCGACCTATCAAACCCCCAAGACAACTCTCCAAGACCTCTGGAGGCCGTAGAATACACTGCGCGCCACCTCTTCGACCCAGCTCTCGTTCTGGTACCGGTTGCAGCTGAGGGGCTCGAGCCGCTCTATCTCATGGGCTCCTACGCCGAGTGAGCCGAGGGCAAGCTCCGCAGAGCATCCAAACTCTCCGATCCTGACATCTGGCTCTGACTACCGGCGATGGACTAATCCGTCCGTACACGGAACTGCCCGCAACGCGTGAACGATGCGGGCAGTCTTGGTCCCTTAGATATCGCAGGGCTTCAGAGTCTTGCGCTTGTTTTCGACAGCGCGACCTTCAGCGTTCTTGATGATATCGCGAACTTTCTTATCCAGAGCACCATAGAAGTCACTTGAGACGTTGCACTTCTTGGTTGCGCCCTTGGTACGGGACTTGGAAATGATGAGTTCGGCGGGACTTGCTTTCTTCTTCTTTTTTGCTGCCATCTTCGATTCCTCGAGGCCATGAACAAAGGTATGGCTGCGAAGTCACCCCCTCGGCGATCCGCAGGTAGTTGCGGGCAGTTTGACCGCGTGCGATTTGCAGTCAACGCTAAAAACCCCGAATTCGGCCCAGAAATGGGGTTTTCCTGCCTGAGGGGTGCTTTTTTGTCGATGGAAGGCATGTTCCTGCTCTCTTCGAATGCCCTTTCCTCGTCAGGTTCAGACTCTCCCAACGAGCGCCATTGACGGATAGCATGCGTACCAGCCAGTGACTCGAAAGCGGATCCTACTCATCTACTTTGGATTCCTCCTCCTACTCCTGACCGGGACGGCACTCGTCCTTCAGGGTTCGGGGATGTCGCAGACGTTCGTCGAGAGCCTGCTGTCGAGGTTTCTCAATCGGGATCGATTCACCTTGGGCGGGGCCAGTATCGATCTCGGCTCCGGCTCGGTGACTCTCGAGGACCTACGACTTTCCACAGGCGTGGATAAAAACAACCAGGCGACCGTGAACGTCGACAGCATGACGGTGGAGGTTGATACGAATCCCCTCGGTCAGGTCGGTTCGGTGCAAGGCGTCGAACTAACCGGCGTCAGGGTAGAGATCGACCTGATCAACGGGGTCCTACCCGACTTTTCCGCCCTCCTCCAGACTGGCTCGGCTAGCGACGAGAGCGACCGAGAAACGGTCCCACCCATCATCCTCAAGCAGTCAACTATCGCCCTGCGCGTCTCACCAGAGGCAGATCTCATCCTGTTCTCCGATGTCGACCTGCAGTACCTGCCTGAAGAAGTCGGTAGTCCAAACATGATTCTCAGTGGTACCATGCGCGCGCCGCAGGGACTGGAGGTGAAGGTCAGCGGCTCGGGGAACTTCGAGCTGCCAGAGTTTCGCGCGCTCTTGGAAATCGCTGAGATCCCCCTCGACCCGGCCATCGCCGGACCCTACAGCGAAGCGGTCGTCGGCTATCTGGAGCGCTCGGGGATCGAAGGCAATGCCAAGAAGCTCTCCCTCTGGGTCGAATACCCGAGCCAACTGGAGGGCGAAGTGCGGGAAGAACTCGCAGCCGGAGTCAACTTGGAGTTGGCCGATATCTCCTGCACGCTCCCGGAGATGCCCTACCCACTGGTCGGCGCCAAGGCTGTGATCGCCACCAATACACGCAACCAAGGCACGGTGAACTTTCGCATCGAGAACACGAGCGTCAACGGTGACCTCCAAGCCCGAGGAAAGCTGACCCAATGCTTCACCGGCAACCCCAAGATCGAGGTGCACGCCGCAGCAAAGGAGCTGCTGGTCGACCCGAGTCTCGAGCAGGCGCTGCGCTCACAGCGGATCTCAAACTTGGTCTGGGATGCGCTGCAACCCCAGTCCGGTCGCATGAATGCAGAGGTCCGTCTATGGAATGAGTCGCCCGGCGCCAAGCTAGAGACATCCTTCGACCTTGACCTGCAAGGAATGTCCGGCGCCTACCACGGCTTCGTCCTGGCTAATGGTCGCCGCGTCGGATTCCCCCTCCCCCTTCGCGAAGTCGAGGGCCTGATTCGACTCCGGGAAGGGACCATCATCATCGACGGCCTGCGCGGACTTGGGCAAGACGGACACTTTCGGGCGGATGGAGAAGTCAGACTTCCCAGCGAAGACTCCAGCATCGAAGTCAACCTCGCCGTGGAGGCGCAGGACTTCTCCTTCTCACCTGAGATTCGCGCCAACCTCGGCATCCTCCTGCCTGAGGCCATGCCGATCTATGACGAATACTCACCACGCGGCAAGTCCGATGTGCGGGTTGAAATCGAGTCAGGTGCTGGCCCCGCCAGCTCAACAAGGGTCGGGGTAGACCTCCACCTGCATCGGGCGAGCGCAAGCTACGCTGGCTTCCCCCTGCGCTTTGAGCAGATCCGCGGCAGTGTCGACATTGACCCTCAAGGGGTTGCCTTTGACCTGCAGGGCAATCGTGGTGCTGGCGAAATGAGCTTGCATGGCCGCTTCGCACGGTCCATGCCAGGGAAGGAACCTCTTGAATTCCCCGAAGCCCAGCTCTGGCTCGAGTGCAAGGATCTCGACCTGGATGCGGAACTCGAGTCCTCGCTGGCGATGCTCAACGACGATTGCCGCGAGATCTGGGACTACCTGGACCCCAGCGGAAGAGTGGACTGCGAAATGACCCTCTGGCGCCCTGCCGGCTTGGCCAACTTCACATATGACGTCAGGATCGATCTGGGCGAGAGCCGGGTGCAGCCTGAGCAACTCCACAAACCGATCACCGACCTGCAGGGGCCGATCATTATCCACGGCACGGGCGATGATCACCGAATCGACTTGAGCGCAATTCGTGGTCTTATCCAGAACGGTCCTGGGGCCGACCCTGCCAGAGTTCTCCTGCAGGGTACCATTCACAGCAGCGCCGACGATCAGAAGGTGAACCTGAATGCTGTGGTGCGCGACATCCAACTCACAGGACAGGGCTTCGCCGCTTTCCTCGAGAAAGCCGGCGGCATGAGCACGGAGACCTGGGACATCCTCGATCCTTCCGGCTTTGTCGACATCATTGGCGAATTCGACTGGGACCCGAGGAATGACAAACTGCAATCACGGATGCGTGTGCAACTCAAGAACGTCGCATCTGGAGCGGACTTTCTGCCCGGACCTGCCCGCGAACTCAACGGCGAACTCCGCATCATTGATGGAGCGGCGACCTTCGAGAATCTCCGCGGTCGCATTGGACCCTCCGAAGTCGAATTCTCTGCCGGCAGCATTTTCCGGGAGGAGGGCCGATCTCTCGTTCGCTTCATGGTGCATTCGGATGACTTCCGAGTCGATCACAAGCTGAGCAACTTGATGTCCGGTCCTTTTCGAGAGACCTTCCTGGAGCGCAACATGTTCGGCTCCGTGAAGATAGACCGCCTCTTCCTACGCTTGACCTTCCCTGACGACGGACCTTTCGAAACCGAGATCACCGGAAACCTGATCGTGAGCAAGCTGAGTATGGACCTGGGCACCAGACTCGAGGACCTGGCTGGATCCTGGGTGATCGAGGAGGCCCGCATCGGCGAAGAAAGTGGCAGCGTCCGCGGGACGATGGAAAGTGGCGCGGTCACGGTGCTCGGGCATCGCTTCGGCGGCCTCAGCGGCAAGTACGTCGCCAACGAAGAGCAGATGATCTTCAACGGACTCCAGGGGCGAATCCACAACGGCAGGCTCTTCGGCAATGACCCCAATGGGGAAGACCTCGTCTTCGATTTCCGCGGCCAAGGAGACATCTCCTGCAATCTGCAATGGGAGCAAGTCAGCCTTTCCCACTTGCTCCGCGCTATGAACATGGAGACCCAGGGATTCCGCGGCAATCTCTCCGGGGAATTCATCTTGGATGAGATGCCCGGCAACCGATTCCTCGACGCCAATGGTCGCGGGCAGCTCCGCATCACCGAAGGTCAACTCGGAGTCGTCCCCCTCTTCACCGCCATCTACAGCTACCTCGCCCCAAGGCGGCGGCCACGTTTCGACGGCGGCGATCTGCAGTTCGGGATCGCCGACCAGGTGGTCTGGATCGAAAGCGTGGAGCTGTACTCGCCGGTGCTCACGGTCACCGGCGGCGGCAAGCTGCGCATGGACAGCTACCTTGACCTCACCTTGGACTTCCCGGATTTCTTCGGCAGGGCCGGAGATTGGTTGGTACTGCCCCGGGTCATCAAGTATCTCGGCGGGCGCGTGGTCCAGTTTCAGATCTATGGCTACTTACGCCGGCCCAAGGCCCGTCCGAGGTGGATGTGGCAACCACGCGCCTCAGAAGCTCTCATCCCGCCGATTCCCGCAGTTCGCCCCAGCCCAGGCAGGCGCTAGGCCTCCCCACCATGAGCCAAGTACACGCAGTGATCATCGCCGGTGGTTCCGGAACCAGATTCTGGCCGGCAAGTCGCAAGCGAAACCCCAAGCAACTGCTGCCTCTGGTTGAGGGCAAGAGCCTCCTGCAGTTGACCATCGAAAGGCTCGGCGAGGACATCACAGCAGAGCGCACCTGGATCGTCACCAATTCTCAGCAGGCCGAGAGTATCCATGACATCCTCCCCGAGTTTCCGGTCACCCAGATCATCGTTGAACCGGAAGCAAGGGATACGGCAGCCTGCATCGCCCTGGCCTACGCACGGATCGCCGCGGTCGACCCTGATTCGACCTTGGCCATCATGCCGGCGGATCACCTCATCGAACCGGTTGCCGACTTTCAGATCCTCCTCCGCCGCGGCGCTGAGTTAGCCAGCCATTCTGGTCGGCTGGTGACATTTGGCATCGAAGCGGACCGGCCAGCCACCGGGTTTGGCTACATCGAACGCGGGACGGCGATCGACGCTGACTCACCAGCCGCCTACAAGGTAGCTCGCTTTCGAGAAAAACCCGATCGAGCGAGCGCTGAAGAGTACTTGGCGACAGGCAGGTTCTATTGGAACAGTGGCATCTTCCTTTGGACCTGCGCCAGCTTCCGTGAAGCACTGCGGAATGCGACACCAGAACTCAGCGCCGCCACCGCAGCCATGCTCAGCGCTGTCCTCGCTGACGACTCCGCGGCACTGGAAGCGGCCTTTGCCCGCACTCCGAAGATCAGCATCGACTACGCCCTCCTCGAGAAGGCTCCCGATGTCGCCGTGATCGAAGCCAAGCTGCAGTGGAGCGATCTGGGTTCCTTCGCCGCCCTCGAACGCATAGCCCCCAGGGATCAGGATGGCAACATCGCCCTCCTTGGCGAGGATTCAAAGCTCACCCTTCTCGATACAGAGAATTGCACGAGCTACGTGCAAGGCGATCGAACCCTGGCAGTGATGGGGGTCAAGGACCTCCTCATCGTTGCAGTAGATGACGCTGTCCTGGTCTGTCCGAGGAGCGAAGCGGAGAACCTCAAGGCCCTGGTCGAAAAGCTGCGAGCGGAAGGCCGCAGCGACTTGCTGTGAGTGAGTCCGAACGAATCCTCGCCGTCGATTTCGGCGATCGCCGCACCGGGCTTGCCGCCACGGACCACATGGGCAAGATCGCCTTCCCCCTGCCAGCCCTCATCGGGCTCAAGGACCAGGCCTGTGCGCAGGCGATCGCCGATCTCGCGAAAGAACGGGAAAGCCAGGTCCTCGTCGTCGGCATGCCCTTGAATCGCGAAGGCCAACCCGGGCAACGTGCCCATCGAACCATGGCCTTCGTGCGCATCCTGGAGAAGGTCTCACCCTGTCCAGTCGCCACCACCGACGAGGCGATGACCACCGACGAAGCCCATCTACGACTGAAAGAATTTGGCCTGAAAGCAGCCAGACGCAAGAAGCTCGCCGATTCGGTCGCGGCGATGATCATCCTCGAGCGCTATCGAGGCGGGTAGCGCTCAGCTCCCCGCCGGCACTCCCCGCCGCCATCGGCGAGCCGAGAAGGCGAGACCGACCAGACCGGCTCCCGCCAGCAGGAGAGTAGTCGGCTCCGGTCCGATGGGCTCCTCGCCCTCCTGTTCCATAACGACAACCGCGTCTGGCGAGAGGACAGCTGCCATCTTGGCCGTGACATCGCCGCCGGAAGACTCGAGGGCAGCAATTCCTTGCTGCTCAGGAGAGGTCGAGCATGGACTGGTCGTCGCGAGCGAAAAAAGCGCGACCAGGCTCGAGGTGCAAACCGCGTTCAGCACTGCAAACCCCTTTCGGGTATAGGTCCCAGGTGTAAGTCTAAAGGTGTGGTGGTGCGGAGCAGGGTGACTGCTGCGCCTTCGACCATAGCGCGCCCAGCACCTCTCACAAGGCAGAGAACTGTGAATCCTGCGGGGATTTACCCCTAGCCAGCGGCATTTTCGGCGAGCGGGTGTTACCTTTCGGCTGTCCAACCTCCGGACGGTCGCCGGTGCGAAAGCACGGGAGGAAAGTCCGGGCTGCACAGGGCAAGCTGGTGGGTAACGCCCACCGTTCCGCGGACCGATTCGGTCCACGGGATAGGGAAAGTGCCACAGAAATGACTCCGCCGGCCGGTCGGTTCGCCGACGACGGTAAGGGTGAAATGGTGAGGTAAGAGCTCACCCCAGGGCGGGAGACCGTCTTGCGCGGCAAACCCCAGCTGCAGGAAGATTGTTAGGTGAGCCGCGTGGCCCGCGCCTAGTTCACCGAGAAGATCGTTCGAGGCTGTCCGCAAGGACAGCCCTAGAGAAATGGCCGTCACTGCCCTCGGGCGGGACCAGAACCCGGCTTACGGAGGTTGGACATCTTCCCTAGCTGCCGAATCCCATGTCCCCGAAGCGGGGCCTACGGGCGCGAATCCCCTCCGCTCGCCGAAGGATCGACCGGCCAAGGCCCTTCCATTCCGCAGCAAAGTCATCGCCAAGATAGGCCCTGAGAAGGCGGAGCATGAGGCTGCGCGGCGGTCTGGCCGCCGGCCATGAAGCGAGCAGGCTGGCCAGGTCCTTCACCAGCCATCGCCGCCGCCGCCAGCGCGGCTTGAAGACTCGCTCCACATCGACCATCGCAATGGGACCAGCCTCGCGATCCAGATCCATGGCAAAGAGATGCGCCCAGTAGAGATCTCGATAGCAGTATCCCTGCTCATGCAGGCGGCGACTGAGCGCCATGACTTGCGTGAGGAAAGGCAACTTGCTCTCCGGCCGCTCGCATTCGGCGATTAGAACGTCCAAGGGGCGACCGGGAACATCGAGAAAGGCGAGCGCTGTTGCCCCTCCACGCCGCGCGAACATCAGAGGCTGCGGCACGAGGAAGCCCGCATCCCTGAGCTCGCCGAGATTTGCCCATTCCTCCATGGCGCGGGCCGGACGTGAGGAGCGGAGCTTGCGAAAGACTCGCCGCCCACCAGGCAGAGCCTGGACCGTAGTCCGGCGTCCTGGGGTGCAACGAATGGTCCGTCCGCGCGAATCCAAGAGCACCTCGGCGGGGCTTCGATAGCCCAGCAGCTCCGCGTATTCACGGGCATCTGGGGCAAGGATTAGCTCAGTCCCCAAGACGCTGCCTCCAATCCGCTCTTCTCTCGGTTGCTGGTCCAGAATTCGCGATGTAGAGTGCCTTGCAGGTGCCAACTTGCTGAGCACCTAAATCATCGATCCGCATTTGCTCCATTCCGAGCTGACCAAGACAGAGGATGAATCCTAACCAAGTCCTCGGAGAGGAGAACCCTTTTGAGGCGATGCACGCCCGGTTCGACTTGGCTGCAAGCAAACTGGGTCTCGACCCTGGCCTCTACCAAATCCTCCGCACCCCGGATCGCGAACTCACCGTCGCGATTCCAGTAGTCCTTGATGACGGCTCCGTGCAAGTCTTCACCGGCTATCGTGTGCAACACTCCATGGCCCGAGGACCTGCCAAGGGAGGCATTCGCTTCGACCCCAATGTCACCCTGGACGAAGTACGCGCACTCTCGGCCTGGATGACCTGGAAGTGCGCGGTCGTCAACGTGCCTTTCGGCGGCGGCAAGGGCGGAGTCGTTTGCGACCCCAGCAAGATGTCACCGGGAGAACTCGAACGCGTCACGCGGCGCTACATCGCCAACATCCTCGACATCATCGGCCCGGATAGAGACATCCCGGCACCGGACATGGGGACGAATGGACAAGTGATGGCATGGATCATGGACACCTATGCCATGCATGCGCGGGAAGCCTCCACTTCTGTGGTTACTGGCAAACCCGTCGAACTGGGCGGGTCTCTCGGCCGCATCGAAGCAACCGGTCGAGGACTACAAATCAGTGTGCGCGAATCCCTGCAGCGCATGGAAGTCGATCCCGCGACCTGTTCCGCGGCGGTACAGGGTGCTGGCAATGTCGGGCAAGTAACCGCTCAGTTCCTCCATCAGATGGGCGTGAAGATCATGGCCATCTCGGACATCACTGGCGCGTTGGTCAACGAGAAGGGTCTCGACATCAAGGCCCTGCGTGCGCACCTGGCGAAGCATCGCACCCTGGACGGCTTCGACCAGGGGGACCGCATGACCAATTCCGAGCTCCTCGAGCTACCGGTGGACATCCTCATTCCAGCTGCGACGGAGAACGTCATCACCAGCCGCAACGCAGAGAACATTCGCGCCAAACTGCTTGTTGAGGGCGCCAATGGACCAGTCACCGCCGCTGCGGACAAAATCCTCGAGGGCAAGGGCATCTTTATAGTGCCGGATATCTTGGCAAATGCCGGCGGCGTCACCGTCTCCTACTTCGAATGGGTACAGGATCGTCAGGGTTACTTCTGGAGCCACGACGAAGTGGACGGCCGGCTCGAAGTGATGATGGTCAAGGCCATCAATGATGTGCTCGATATGGCGGAGCGATTCGAAGTCAGCAAGCGCATCGCCGCCTACATGCTGGGCATCGATCGGGTCGCGAAGATCACCAAGCTCCGCGGGATCTACGCTTAGCCTGCTTCTTCGCGGCTGCGGGTCCGGAAGTTGATACAGATCGGAACTTCCGGGATGTCGAAGGCCTCGCGCAGAACGTTCTGCAAATAGCGCTCATACTGCCCGCGAAAGATCTTCGGATCATTGACGAAGATCAGGATGGTCAAGGGCATGGTGCCCACCTGAGTCCCGTAGAAGAGCTTGGGAATCTTGCCCTTGCTCTTCGGACTCAGTTTGACCTTGGCTTCCTGCAGCACTTCGTTGAGTCGCGCCGTGTTCAATTCGATGCTCGACTGGTCACGCAACTCGAATAGCACTTCCAAGGTCTCGTTGATGTTCACCGCATCCAGAGCAGAGATGAAGGACATTGGTGCGTACTGCAAGCCAGCAAGCTGCTGTCGCACGTAGTTGTCCCACTTGCTGAGGTCAACCGAATCCGCCAGGTCGATCTTGTTGCCAACTAGTAGGACGGGCTTATGGTTGCTCACACAGAAGCGCGCGACCTTCTTGTCTACCTGGCTAATGCTCTCGCGCACATCGAAGAGATGCAGCACAACGTCGGCACGGATGATGCTGTTCTTGGCTCGGGTATAGGAGAAGAGCTCGATCGCATCTTGCAGGCTGCTTTTCTTACGGACACCAGCCGTATCGATGGCGAGCATGCGCCGCCCCTCCCAGTCGACCAAGACGTCCACCGAATCTCTGGTGGTCCCGGGGATCTCGGAGACGATGACCCGCTCCTCTCCCGCCAGGTGATTGATGAGAGTGGACTTGCCCGAATTGCGCTTGCCAATGACGGCAAACTTGAGAGTTCCGGTATCTTCCTCGAGGGTTCCATCGGGGTTCTCCGGAAGCACCTCGAGCAAACGATCACAGAGATCGCTGATCCCGAATCCCTCCAAGGCGCTCACCGGCAGAGGATCGCCAAATCCCAGCCGCTGCCAGCCGTGGACCAGGAGTTCGTCGCTCAGACTCTCGACTTTGTTGACCACCAGGAGCACCGGCTTGTCCAGCTTGCGCAGTCGTTCAGCCACCATTTGGTCGCCGGGCACCAGCCCTTCCTTGCCGTCGACCACGAAAAACAAGACCTCCGCTGTGCTGACTGCAACGAGGATCTGCTGCTCGATATGGGACTTGAGCTTCTCCTCGTCGACCATTCCCAGGCCACCGGTATCTGTAATCAGCAGCTTGCGCCCCCCCCATTCGATGAGAGTACTCACCCGATCTCGGGTGACTCCAGCGGTCGGCTCGACGATCGCCACCCTTCGCCTGGCCAGGCGATTCAGCAAACTCGACTTGCCCACATTGGGCCGGCCGACGATAGCAATCTGGGGTGGAGGGGTAGCTGCCAAGATTCAGACTCGGAAAATCTGTCAGGATGATCCACAGAAAGCGCCCTCGAACAATAAATTGCCACTGCCTCCGGCAAATCATCAGCAATGAGCAGGATGAACAAGGACCCATATCGTCGACCTGGCAGCGGCCTACCACTGATCCTGGCGGGCGCTGCCTTCGTCATGACCGCCTGGCTTCTCTATGAGCGAATGCGCCCAAGTAGCCTATTCAGCGAGGTGGAGCCCCGGGCCATCACGCCGCGCGGGGAGCTCGCGGACTTCGAGAAGGCCAGTATGGAGATCTTCTCCCAGAATGCCCCCTCGGTGGTCCATATCACCAGTCCGGAGGTGCGACGGCGGACGGGCTACTATGTGACCACCATTCCCGAGGGCACCGGCTCGGGTTTCGTCTGGGACGCAGCAGGCTACGTAGTCACCAATTACCACGTCATTCAGGGACGCTCCCGGGTGCTGGTTCGCCTTCAGGATCACAAGGAGTACGAGGGACAGGTCGTCGGCATCGAGCAAACCCTCGACATCGCAGTGGTCAAGTTGAGCAATCACCCGGAACTGCGCCCCATCCCCGTGGGCAGCTCCCGGGAGCTGCAGGTCGGCCAGGCTGTCTTCGCCATTGGCAATCCCTTCGGCCTGGACCACAGCCTCAGCACCGGTGTGATCAGCGCCCTCGAGCGCGTAATCGAATCAGTGGCTGGAACGCCGATCCGCGGGGTGATTCAGACCGATGCAGCGATCAATCCAGGCAACTCCGGTGGCCCGCTCCTGGATTCTGCCGGCCGCTTGATAGGCATGAACACGGCCATCAAGAGCACAACCCGTTCCAGTGCTGGCATCGGCTTTGCGGTGCCTGTGGACACGATCAATCGGGTGGTCTCGCGACTGATCAGCGGCGACCCGGGGGAGCAACCAGCCCTGGGCGTCGAACTCCAGACCATGAACTTTCAAGACAGGAGCCGAAATCCGCGCAGGCTCATCCCCTACCCGGTCGTGATGAACGTCTTGCCGGACACGGGGGCTGCTGAAGCTGGACTGATCGGCCAAAGCGAGAGCAGCGAGGGCGATCTCATCACGGGCATCCGGGGCAAGGGCATGGCTGAGCCAATCCCTGTGGCCCGCGACGAAGACCTGCGCACGATTCTGGACCAGCACGAAATCGGCGACACAGTCTATCTCAACATCGTGCGACGACCCCGAACTGGGGACTGGGTCAACATGGTTGTCCCCGTCACCCTGAAGACCAGCATCCAGCGTCAGCGCTAAGGCCTTCCTTAGACGAGCCCTGCAGCTGCCAGACGGCGATCGAGGATCTGCTCCGCCGCGTCGAAGGCAGGCAGGCGAATATGCGCGGCGATCGATTCGTCCAGAGCCGCCGCCGGCGCCAGTCCGATGAGCTCGCTGGCCTCGACCTCCACTCCCTCCGCATGGGCTAGCGCAGCCACCCGATCGAAGACCTCGACCAGCCCACAGCGCCGATAATCGAGCAAGTTCGTACTGACCTGGATCAAGCCGGACTCGGGCAGGAGAAAACCCAGTGCCTGCAGTCCGGGGAGCCCGCCATCCCGTTCTCGGATCTGCGCGGCGATCTTCCGCGCCAGGGCCAGATCACTGGACCGGAGCCGGATGTTGTAAGCGATGAGTAGGTCACGGGCGCCCACCGCGCAGGCTCCGGCGCTAGGGTGCATGGCAGCGGGTCCAAAATCCGGTGCATACTGCGGATCCACCGCGAGGACCTTGCACAGGCTTTCGAATTCCAGATTGCGCACGCTGCCGAGAGCCCGACGATCCTCACGCTGGCAGGCCTGACCATAGAGAAAGACCGGCATATCGAAGCGCTCCGCCAATCTCCTGCCCAGCTCGCGGGCCGTGCTGATCGCCAAAGCCATGTCGCTGCCGGCGATGGGAATGAAGGGGCAGACATCCAGCGCACCCATGCGCCGATGTACTCCCCGGTGCTGGCGCAGGTCGATCTCTGCTACGGCAATCGCCGCGGCGGCGAGAAGCGCTTCGATGAGGGCACTCGCTTCTCCCGCGATGCTGATGACCGCACGGTGGTGATCCGCGTCCATCTCCCTAGCCAGAAGGACAACCCCGCTCTGCCTGCCGAGGGCTCCGGCCAGCCGCTCCAGCCGGTCGACGTCACGTCCCTCGGAGAAATTTGGCACGCATTCCAGGAGCTCGCCGCCCGCGCTCATCCTTCGAAGTTAGGCAGGTTTTGCTCCTGATTGGTGAACAGGTCCGGCTCGCGTTCGCGCATGTTGGCGAAGACTGGCTGACCAGCCTTGATGGTCAACACCACCGGGTTCTGGCCGAAGCTGTAACCGAGCGCCCGATAGCTCGGCAAGTCGAGCACCACCAGATCCGCGCTCTTCCCCGGATGCAGGCTACCGACTTGGTCATCGATATGCAGGGAGGCCGCCGGATTGATCGTGCAGGCATGCACGCACTCCTCCGGACTCATGTGCAGGAGAACGCAGGCCAGAGTCATGATCAGGGGCATGGACTGGGTGTAGCAGGAGCCCGGATTGAAGTCGCTGGCCAGAGCCACGGCGCAGCCCTTCTCGATCATGGCTCGGGCCGGGGCATGCACCCTCTTGCCCAGATAGAAGCTGGTCCCTGGCAAGAGCACCGCGCAGGTATCCGAACCTGCGAGGGCTTCCTGCCCCGCCAGGGAGATCCGCGGCAGGTGATCCGCAGAATCCGCGCCCAGTTCTACGGCCAGCTCAGCAACGGCCATGGGCTCGATCTCGTCCGCATGGACCCGCAGTCCCAGTCCCCGCTCCTTGGCCGCGGTCAGGATCCGGCGACTCTGTTGCCGGTCGAAGACCTTGGGTTCCGCAAACACATCGCAGGATTCGCAGAGGCCTTCGACTGCCGGCAACATTTCGTTGATGACCAGATCGACATAGTCCTCCCGCCGATCCCGGTACTCCTCGGGAACCTCATGGGCACCGAGGAAGGTGCGACTCACGGTGAGGGGATGGGCGGCACTCGCCTGTGTCAGGGCCCGCAGGCTCTTCACCTCGGACTCGGTGCTCAGCCCATAACCGCTCTTGGCCTCGATACTGGTGGTGCCGTGCTCGAGAAAGCCACTCAGGTGTCGGCTGACAGTGTCGCTGAGAGCCGACTCGGGAATCTCGCGCAGCATCTTGGCGGAATTGAGAATGCCCCCGCCTTTGGCAGCGATTTCCATGTAGTCCGCACCGGCGCAGCGCAGATGAAACTCCTCTTCGCGAGTGCGCGCAAAGACCGGATGGGTGTGGCAATCGACGAAGCCCGGCATGACCACGAAGTCACTGAGGTCCAGCTCCTCCCGCGCCTCATACTGGGCACGCAGGTCGGAGGTCTTGCCGACCGCCAGAATCTTGCCCGCCTGCACGGCGACCGCTCCATCCTCGATCAAGCCCAGCCGCTGCAGGTCCTGGCCCCGCCGGGCACCCTCGGCCGGGCCCTCGCTCAGGGTGATGAGCTCCTTGCAATGGAAGAACAGACGATCGATGGTTTCGGCGATGATGGCTCCTGGCCCGGGGACCCGCCTAGCATCTGGGGCGGGAGTCAGGATTCAAGCGCAGGCTCATGGGTCCAGGCGGGCCTGGAGCATGCGTTCGACATACTTGGCCAGCACATCCACTTCCAGGTTCACCGCCTGGCCAGGTTCGGCCCTACCCAGGGTGGTCATCGCCGCCGTGTGTGGGATGACCGCGATCATGACCTGGCCTGCATCGATGGCCGCGATGGTCAGGGAAACCCCATCGACGGTGATCGAGCCCTTCTCCACCGCATAGCGCTGGAGTTCCGCCGGCAGCTCGAGGAGCAGTTCGCCTCCAGCCTGAGGGTCGATTTCCCGGCGGATCCAGCCAATCCCATCCACATGCCCCTGGACCATATGCCCCCCGAGAGGATCTCCGGCCCGGAGGGCTCGCTCCAGGTTGAGCTCCCGACCAGCTTGGAGATCCCCGAACCAGCTGCGCCGAAGAGTCTCTTCGCTCAACCGAAATTGCGCTCCGTTTTCCAGGGCCGCCGTAACCGTGCAGCAGACCCCGGATAGGGCGATGGACTCCCCCACCCTGGCCGGACCGCCGGCCAGTTCGAAGCGAACTTCCAAGTCCATTTCGGGGCCAAGCTTGTGGGCTGCTTGCAGCTGACCGAGGGATTCGATTAGGCCGGTGAACATAGCTCGTGCTCGCTTGACGCTACCTTATCGGATGCCTACTCTGCGGCGCTTTCTTCGCGGCCTGGCACCCATGCTCTGCGCGATCCTGACGCTCTTTCCAGGGGCAATCCAGCCCTATCTGGATGAGAGTATTCTGGGCATTGCCCAGGAGCAGGGGAAGCTGCAGTTGGAACTCGTCAATTTTCGTGACTTCACCAGCGATAAACATCGCAAGGTGGATGATCGGCCCTTTGGCGGGGGTCCCGGAATGGTGCTGAAGCCCGAACCGATCTTTGAAGCTGTTGAGGCCACGGAACGGAAACACGGTCCGTTCCAGAAGATACTGCTGAGCCCCCGTGGACAGAGGTTCACACAGAAGACTGCGCGTCGACTCGCCAAGAGTGAGCGCCTGCTTTTCTTGTGTGGCCGCTATGAGGGATTTGACGAACGCATCCGCGAAGGCATGGATTGGGAGGAGATCTCCATCGGCGACTACATCATCGCCGGCGGCGAACTCGCAGCCCTGACTGTGCTCGAAGCGGCAGTTCGCGTGATCCCAGGGGTGCTTGGTTGTGATCAATCCGCCGAACTCGAGTCCTTCGAGGGCGAGTACTTGGACTATCCTCAGTACACGCGCCCGCGGGAGTATCGCGGCATGAAGGCGCCAGAAATCCTCTTCTCCGGTGATCACGGTGAAGTCGAAAAATGGCGTCACGAGCAGGCAAGGCAGCTGACCGAACGACATCGCAATAACTCCTGATCGGGCCTCAGCGCCCGGAAGATACGAGACCGAGAACCATGGACCTGATTCGCCAGATTGAACTCGAGAACATGAAGCCGGAGGTGCCTGACTTTGGCATCGGTGACAGTGTCGAGGTGGAGTACCTGATCCGTGAGGGTGAGAAAGAGCGCGTGCAGGTCTTTCAGGGCACTGTCATCTCCATCGGAGGCTCGGGCATCCGCCGCACCGCGCTGGTGCGCAGAATCGTCGCCGGCGAGGGTGTTGAGCGCCTCTTCCCCCTGCACTCACCGCGCGTCAAGGACATCAAAGTCAAAGCACGTGGCAAGGCCCGTCGGGCCAAGCTCTATTACCTGCGTGACCGTGTCGGCAAGGCCGTGCGCCTGCGGGCTAACTTCGGCAAGAGTCGGGGTCCCCGTTCCCAGCCGAAGATGGCGGCCAGCAGCGAAGACAAGGCATAACACCTGGGCTGATGTCCCGTGGGCTCTCTGTCCACTGGACCATGATCCACCGGACCATGAATTCCATGCCTACCCCGTCGTAGGCCCCAAACCGCATTCCCTGAGCCCCAGTCCATGATCGAGAACGCACGCCGCCAGGTCATCCTGGTGCTCCTCATAACCCTCGCGTCCGTCTACCTCATCACCGCTTCCCCCTTCAAGCTAGGGGTCGACCTGCGCGGTGGCACCCAGCTGATCTATGAGGTGGACATCGACGAGGCCAAGCGTGAGGGGATCATTCCCCAGAACGCCTCCGAGACCGAACTCGGGGAGAAGATCTCCGAGATCATCACGGTCCTCCAAGACCGGATCGATCCGCAGGGTGTGACCGAAGCCTCGGTCACTCAGCGCGGCGACACGGGCATCATCATCGAGCTGCCGGACATGGTGGCGGAGGAAGCGGCGGCGGTTGAGCGGCGGATCGAGAACCTCGGTCAGCTCGAGATGCGCATCGTTGCGGAGGACACGTACCGTAAGCGCGGGGTGGTCTTCAACATCGCCGACGAGAAGAGGCTCCTGCAGGATTGGCTGGATGCAAACGACGGCGAGAACCGGCGCATGTTGGCTGCGGACCCGACGAAGATCAGCATCTTCCATAATGACCCGGGACCACTCGCCGGAGATAACCTGGAATGGGTGCCGGCGAAGATCCGCCCCTCCCTGGACAACTCGGAGATCTGGAGCCGGGCCGATTCCCGCTCCCCGGACAGCCCCTGCGTCCCTGCCTTCACCGAGGCGGAGTGGAACTCGGGGCTGGTGCCCGCCGACCCTCCCGGGGAGATCGGCGAGGATGGAGTGCTGCTACCCTATTTGGTGGAGTTCTACCCCATCAATATGGACGAACGCCATTTCACCGGCGACGACCTGAATCCGGCCGGGGTCCAGCCCACCCTCGACGAAAACGGCCTGCCCGCCATCGGCTACGAGATCATCAACCAACGCGCCGGCGAGTACGCGGACTGGTCTGAGGAGTACATCGACAAGCGCAGCGCCATCATCCTCAACGACTTCGTCCAGTCCGCGCCCACGTTTGTCTCCCGCATCCCAGGACAGGGCCGCATCACCTCCGGCGAGTTCTCTCAGTCCTACGTAAACGAGATGGTGCGCGTCCTGCGCACCGGCTCCCTGGATATCCGGCCGGTCCTCCAATCCCGGGTCACCATTGGTCCAACCCTGGGTCAGGCATCCATCAACCGGGGCTTCTACTCCATCGCCGGTGGTGGCCTGCTGGTGCTGCTCTTCATCCTGGCCTACTACCGCACCGCCGGGCTGGTGGCCTTCTTCAGCTTGATGCTGAATGTCTTCCTCATCCTCGGGGTGATGCAGTTCATTCGGGCGACCTTCACCCTGCCTGGCATCGGTGGCCTGGTGCTCACCATGGGTATGGCGGTGGACGCGAACATCCTCATCTATGAGCGCATTCGTGAGGAGCTGGCTCGAGGCAAGGATCTGGTACAGGCGGTGCGCAGCGGTTTCGACCGGGCCATGGTCACCATCCTCGACGCCAACATCACCACCTTCCTGGCGGGTCTGGTGCTCTTCAACGTCGGAGTCGGCCCCATCCGTGGCTTCGCAGTCACCTTGATGGTGGGCATTCTTACATCCCTGTTCACCGCCTTCTTCGTCAGTCGCCTGGTCTTCCACTTCCTCTTGGAGTGGAAGAAGCTGCACAGCTTCAAGGCAGCCTCCTGGTTCAAGAACCTCAAGCTCGATTTCCTGCGGCTGTCCAAGCCGGCCTTCATCACCAGCATGGTGCTCATCCTACTGGGCCTGGTGAACATGTTCAGCACGCCGAAGGACGTGGTGCAGGGCCTGGACTTCACCGGTGGCGCCAATCTGCATGTGGTGCTCGCCAGCCCGCATACCGCGGCGGACATCCGCAATCGCCTGGAGGCGGACGCGGATTTCATGAGCGACTTCCCACGCCCACGAGTGAACACCCTGGGCGAGGTCGACAGCGAGGGCAAGGCCACCGAGTTCTCTGTGCGCATCAAGCTCACGGATGTGCTGCGTCAGCAGTACGATGAGGACCAGCGTGCCTTCCTCTCCCAGCCTGATCCTGGATCGTACACCCCCCCCTACTACCGGGCCCTGGAGCGCATCCTCGCCGACCTGCTCGTGCCCCCCGCCTTCAGCAATGCGAAGGTGGAACCCAATCCCGGCGGCAGCAACGCCACCGCCTCCATCGAACTGAACTTCGCCCGGCCTGTGGCTCTGGCGACCGTGCAGGAACGCCTGCGCGAGGAGGGCGTGCCAAGCACCGTGGTCCGAAACATCCCGGGTGAGAGCGGGGACGTCGCCAGCAAGATGGTGATCGACGAATGGCTTGTCAAGGTGGACGAGAAGGTCGATCTCCTGCCTGAGATGATCGCCGAAGCCCTGGGGACGATTACCGATCCGCAGGGAGTCGCCGTTCGCCCCTCCGACCCGATCCCGGAGGCCGAAGAAATCGGTGGACGCATGGTGGACGAGCTGCGCAACGCGGCCATCGGTGCCCTACTCGTGGCCATGTTCCTCATCGTCATGTTCATTCGCATCCGCTTCCACGAGTACAAGTATGGCTTCGCGGCGGTTGCGGCGCTGTTGCACGACGTCCTCATCACCTTGGGAATCGTGGTGCTCTGCAATGCCCTCGGTCTGGTGGAGGCGGAACTCAACCTGGCGATGATCGCCGCTTTCTTGACGATCATCGGTTACTCGATCAACGACACCATCGTGATCTTTGACCGGGTCCGCGAGAACATCAACGAACAGACGCGACTCGGCGAGCCGATCCGAAGCACCGAGATCCTCAACCGCTCCATCAACCAAACCCTGTCACGAACGATTCTGACGACGACCACGACACTGTTCGTGGTACTCACTCAGTTTGTCGTCAACTATGGACAGGGCAGCGCCCTCGAGGGCTTCTCCTTCGCCCTCGTCATCGGCCTCTTGAGTGGCACCTATTCGACCATCTTCATCGCCAGCCCACTGGTGAACTGGATGCAGTCGCGAGAGAGTGGCGGCCCGGACGGAGGCGCATCCACAAAGTCATCAGCTGTCGGGCCGGCGAGCGGCGCGGCCTGACGCGGAAGAGTTTTTGCACGCCCTGCACAGCCCACCTCATCTAGGCAGCTTTGATTCGCGCAAGACTCCGGTCCTGAAGACCGATGTGCTGGTGATCGGGGCGGGCATCGCAGGCGCGGCCGCCGCCCTGTCAGCAGCGGACCAGGGCAAGTCGGTTCTCTGCCTGAGTAAGACCGCCTTCGAAGAGACCAATACAGCCTACGCCCAGGGCGGCGTCGCCGCAGTCCTCGATGCGGAAGACAGCCCCCAGTCACATCTGGCGGATACCCTGGCGGTCGGCGGGGGCATCGCGGATGCGGAGCTCGCGAAGAGTATCCTCGAACGCGGTCCGGAAGCAGTCGCCTGGCTGGAGGCGCTGGGCGCGAGCTTCGACCGGGATGCGGCGGGCTCCTACCTCCTGGGCCGCGAGGGTGGGCATTCACGCAGCCGGGTGGTGCACGCCAATGGCGATGCTACCGGGATCGAGATTCAGCGGGTCCTCTCCGCGGCCCTCATGGCTCACACGCAGATCACATGCATGACCCACACCTTCGTGCGGGATCTCCTGAGCAGCGCTGATCGCTGTGTAGGAGCGGTGATTCTCACTGAACGGGGGGAGATGGCCGTCGAAGCCGGGGCAGTCATTCTTGCCGCAGGTGGCGCCGGCCAGGTCTACCGTGAGACGACCAATCCAATCGGCGCATGCGGTGATGGCGTGGCATTGGCCTTTCGTGCCGGGGCGACTCTGGCCGATATGGAGTTTGTGCAGTTTCACCCCACCACCCTCTATATCGCGGGTGCATCGCGCTTCCTCATCACCGAGGTTGTTCGCGGCGCGGGTGCAAAGCTGCGCGACCGCGAAGGCAAGCGCTTCATGGAGGGCCTGCATCCTCTTGCAGAATTGGCCCCCCGTGACGTCGTCAGTCGAGCCATTCTGCAGCGCATGGTCGATACAGATGACACGCACGTCTACCTGGATCTGAGCGGACTGGATCGAGATCCACATCAGCAGTTCCCATCGATCTCGCGGATCTGCCGGGCATTCGACATCGACATTGCCAAGGACCCCATCCCGGTTCGTCCAGGAGCGCACTATTTCCTCGGCGGCGTGCGGGTAGATGGCCAAGGGCGTAGTGACGTCGACGGGCTCTTCGCAGTCGGCGAAGCGGCTGCCACGTTCTTTCACGGGGCCAATCGACTGGCGAGTAATTCGCTCCTCGAGGGTGCGGTGCTTGGAATGGCTGCTGGCGTCGTAGCCGCGGAGGACAGTCGGCCGGCGACCCTGCCATCCCGGGTCGAGGGCCCCCCCGCCTCAGAGAACCCACCCCGCCTGCACTTGGACGACATGCTCTACTCCTTGAAGAGCCTCATGTGGCGCCAGGTCGGTCTAATCCGGGACCATCAGGGCCTGATCGAAGCACGCGAACGTATCGATCTCTGGCATCACTATCTGCTGGCATCCAGACCTGCAGATCAACGGGGCTATGAGCTGACCAACATGTTGACCGTGTCCGCCCTCGTGGCAGCGGCGGCGACCGAACGAGAAGAGTCCAGGGGCACTCACTTCCGCAGCGATCATCCCGATAGGAATGACCGGCGCTGGTGTCGACATCTCATGCTACGGCGAAATGAAAAGGGTGCCATTGCCGTCCTCGAAGGCAACCTGAACCCTGCGAGCGACAGTCGATGAGTACCGAGAGAAGAATTCATAGCACCAAGGCTGACCCCATCGAGGTCATCCTCTTCGGCATCGTCCCCCACGGGGAGTCGCGCACACCACCCGAGGCCCTTCGCGAATTGGCTGAACTGGCGGACACTGGTGAGTTTCTGGTTTCCGGGTGCATCACCCAACACCGTCGACACCCGGATCCGAACTACTATTTGGGACGCGGCAAATTAGATGAGCTGACGGAAATCGTCGAGCAAACAAAGGTGGGCGCGGTGATCTGTGATGATTCGCTCTCCCCGGCACAGGGGCGCAATCTGGAGAAGCTGGTCAAGGTCCCGGTCCTCGACCGCAGCGAGCTCATCCTGCACATCTTCGACTACCACGCGAAGACTCCGCAGGCCAAGATGCAGGTGGAGCTGGCGCGCCTGCAATACCAATTACCCCGTCTGAAGCGGATGTGGACTCACTTGGAGCGACAGCGCGGTGGAATCGGCCTGAGGGGTGGCGCCGGCGAAAAGCAGATCGACGTGGACCGCAGCGAACTGCGCACCCGCATCGCCGCAATCTCCAAGAAGCTGAAGGGAATCGAAGGTCGCAAGGCCCGCGAGGTGGGCGCCCGAGGCGAGAATTTTTCAATCGCTCTGGTTGGCTACACCAACGCTGGCAAGTCGACCCTCATGAACCGGCTCACCAGTTCCAACCTCCTCGCTGAGGACCGCCTGTTCTCAACTCTGGATACCAGGACTCGACCTTGGCGACTGCCGGGGGGAAGAGTCGTCCTGCTTTCGGACACAGTTGGTTTCATCCGCAAACTCCCCCACCAACTCGTGGCCAGTTTCCATGCCACCCTGGAAGAAGCACTCAATGCAAACCTGCTCTTCGTCCTCCTCGATTCGAGTAGCCCGGAGGCCATCGAAGAATTGCATACGGTAGAAGAGGTGCTCGAAGAACTCGGCGCAGGCGAGATCCCGCGCATCTATCTCCTCAACAAGGTCGACCGCCTGGAGGATCGCTCCCATTTGGCACCGCTCTACGCCTATGGCGGCCAAGCGGTTGCGATCTCGGCGTCGAGCGGCGAGGGAGTCTACGAGTTACAAGAAGCCTTGAAGGCCTTCCTCGCCAACTCCGAGCAGGTTGTAACCGTCCTCGTTCCCCATGTAGCCGCGAAGCTCTACTCGGAAATCCGCAAGAGCAGCACCGTGCTCTCCGAGTTCTACACTGAATCAGGCTGCCTCATGGAACTGCAAGTCAGCCCGAGCATGCTGGGCCGGATCCTGTCTCAAGGTGCTCATTTGCCGGCGGGACAGGACCTCATTGAGAGAGAATCCAAACCCCGCAAGCAGAGCTGATTCCGAGATCCTGCATCAGATCGTATTGCGTGGCACACCGATAAGCCCGAGCAAGAAGAGCAGCAGGGCCATCATAGCACTGGGGACAGCTCGTGAGGTCAGCAACCAACTGACCAGTGAGAACATGCAGGCGACCTCGAGTAGAACCATGTAGGCGATGGTCCCACGCAAAAATGCAGCCATCACCCTCTCATGCTCCCGCCCTTCCGCCGAGGCCCAGATCACTTTGCGAAAAATGAGAGCCAAGACGATGCTAAGAACACCCAGGCTTGTGGCGGTAAAGTCGAGCCAACCAATCCCCGGATCCTTGATCGCGGGCACCGAGTAGCCGTTCTGGGCCAGATAGAAGACAGCTCCCGCCGCGCAGAGCTCGCTGCCGAGAAGGAGAAAGGAGACCACCCGTGCAATTGCCAAGGTCTGCTCCGAGGCCGAGCTGCTATCCGTCGAACTCATTCGCATGACATCCCAACGTCAACCGGGCTACTTGCAAAGGCATACTCCGTCCTGAGAATGCAAAAAAGTCAGTATTGAACCAGCGAGAACCAAATAGGGCCCAGACACTGACTCAGCCTGACCTTGCACCACAGAACTATGGGTGGACTTGCTAAGCCCCAAGACGAACCGAACAAGGACCCGAACGAAAGCGCGCAACCCAGGCGTCCGCCAGAATCAGCAACATCCGGCTTCCATAGAGCGGGCATCTACCTCTCCCTGCGCAGAACTCGCTCCGACTGAACCCTGCTTGGAAAAGACTCTGCTGCCAATCGACATGCAGCGCTCAACCCTATCGCGCACAGGCATCCATGACCTGGGGTCTGCTGTGCAAAGGCTGTGCTGTGCAAAGGCTGTGCTGAGCAAAGGCTGTGCTGAGCAAAGGCCCTCCAGGGATTAAACACAGCAGGGAGTCGCTCCATTGAGAAGCGACTCCCTGCAGAAGAATAAACCCGGCACTAACCTACTTTCGCGTTGCCACTATCATCGGCCCCCTCTGCTTAACTGCTGTGTTCGGGATGGGAACAGGTGTTTCCAGAAGGGTATATGCACCGGAAAATCCATGACGCCAACTGCGAGCCATCAACAGGCCAAGACCGGCCTGGCGTAGCACTTCTTTTGTAAGCGCAACCACCAAGCTGCCAGAGCCTGAAAAGGTCGCAACCGCCTGGCCGAACTCGAAAGTTCGACCAGGCGGAGCGTGAAACTGGATGTGTACGTTCCTCGCCAATGATCAAACACACCACCGAAGCAGCGTGCTCAACCGAGCAGAAACTGAATGAGAATGAGGTTAAGCCAATCGACTGGTTAGTACCGGTAGGCTACACGTGTCACCACGCTTACACCGCCGGCCTATCAACCTGGTGGTCTTCCAGGCGTCTCAGGGATGGTTCGTCTTGAAGTTGGCTTCCCGCTTAGATGCTTTCAGCGGTTATCCTTTCCGAACTTAGCTACCCTGCCATACCGCTAGCGCGATAACAGGAACACCAGAGGTTCGTTCTTTCCAATCCTCTCGTACTAGGAAAGAATCTCCTCAACCATCCTACACCCACACCAGATAGGGACCGACCTGTCTCACGACGGTCTAAACCCAGCTCACGTACCGCTTTAATGGGCGAACAGACCAACCCTTGGGACCGCCTTCAGCCCCAGGATGCGATGAGCCGACATCGAGGTGCCAAACCTCCCCGTCGATATGGACTCTTGGGGGAGATCAGCCTGTTATCCCCGGAGTACCTTTTATCTGATGAGCGATGGCCCTTCCACA